>JAUVQU010000197.1 GCA_030597965.1 Cellvibrionaceae bacterium | reverse complement strand
TTTCGCTTTTTGTTCTGGTACTCGGCTTCGGAGAAGGTGATCTGATCCATGGCAGCACTGAACCCTATGCAGTTGACGATGTTCGTATTATCGCTGAAGGCAGAGACTTTTTCAGAGCCTCCCTAGCTTAGTGCGACAAGTTAAGTCGTGTCTTAATAATCATGGCCTGACTGTATATTGTGATTGGACAAGTGACAATGACTTTCTAAAGAGAGATTTAGTAAGTGACTACACTAAGATGGTGTTAAAGAAACGAATTGAACAATCAAAGTCTATAGTTTTTCTGCAAACTAATAATGCTGTAAATGCTAAAGGTTTACTTTCATCTCCGTGGGTTTTAATGGAGATAGAGTATGCGTTGTCAATTGGCAAGCCTGTATATAGTTTGAACTTTTCTAATATTAATGAGCTTTTTGAAAAAATTAATTTCGAAATTGATGGTGATATCGAAATTAGTAATGATGAAATTAGCAAGATGCGCACATGACAATGTAATCAAGCTTGGGCTAAAATATTTTCTTAGTAAGTTTTTTGTTAATTTTAACCAAGCATTTTATCTGCTTAATGAGGCGTTGATCAGAGGCATCTAAAGTTTTTGCCCTTACCTTCACAGTGTGTCTTGGGCAGGCAGAAGAGATGCTGGCTCGCAGTGGAGCACGACAGCGAGCTCATATAACTTTTCCACGGTTATTCTTACTTCACCCCGCTCGATTCTTCCCATGTAGCTGCGGTCGATGCCAACAGCCAAGGCAAAAGCCTCTTGCGAGAAACCTTTTTCCTTTCGTTTTTTCCTGATATTGCTTCCCAGCTTCTTCGCCAGCTCACCCATACCCGCCTCATTTCCTTTTGGCGGGACTATCCTTCGTTGCGGCCTATCTAGCCACGGACTATAATCCGCATTTTCGTTTTTACCTAGCCTACGGTGATGGTCATGTCGGGTACCCCTTCTTCGATTGATGAGCGCATTTTCGAGCTCCTTTTAGACACTGATAACGCTCAATTCACTATTCGCAGCCTCCGTGACCAGTACGCACATCGACATGGCATAGCCGCAGAGCATCGCGCTGATCTGCGGCGTTTTATCTATGAAAGGGTTAAAAAGCTAATCAACACTGGCTTGGTAGAGAAAGATCATGAAAAACGCAAACGCGACCAACTCTATTTTGTGTTGCCTTCAATAAGAGATGCGAGCGTGTGTCTGGAGGGGGAAAGTTTTGACACATGGCACCAGCGGCTCGTGTCGCAAACAAATGAAACATCAGGCAAATCCGTTATTCCAAAAGACGACGCTAGTATTGAACACAATTCCAGCACTAAGAAGGCGTCTAGCCAATATGCTTTGGAGAAAGTATTGAAGGAAACGCAAAGTGAATTCCTTTCTACCTTGGGTGAAGTCGAGGCGTTTCGTGAGCTTATGGATGAATACCCTGATCTGAAGCCGAGTATTGTGATGGATCATCGTGATGCTTACGACCGGAGCGCACGCTTAATGGGTCGGGTACGTGCGCTAGAAAAGTCACTACATCGGCTGAGGGGTTCATGAGCACGAGGCTGCGTAAATGGCAATCAGAGTGCTTGGAACTAGCGAAGTCCCACTATTTACTGAGTAGCGACTTGTTCGTACAAGCAACCCCTGCCAGCGGTAAAACCCGTCTGGCCGCTGAAATTACGCGATGGCTCCTTGAAGAAGGACGTATAGATTTTGTTATCTGCTTTGCACCTACCAGAGAGGTGGTGGCTGGCATACAGCGCACCTTTACAGTGGTGTTGAACCAGCGGTTTGGCGATACGCTTGCGTCGGTTGGGGCCGCATATACCTACCAGTCTATGGAATATCACCCTGAGGATTTTTGGACGTTATTCACAGAATATCGCACCTTAACCATTTTTGATGAGATACATCACTGTGCAGGCCATGATCCGCTTCTCAGCAATACGTGGGGCCAGCAAATAATTCAGCGCATCCAAAGTGCAGCCACTTACACGTTAGCACTGTCAGGAACACCCTGGCGTTCGGATGACTTACCTATCGCATTAGCTCGCTACAGCGATCCAGAAGGAAAGCTCATCTGCGATTACCGTTATGACCTGAGATCCGCCATTAAAGACGGCGTATGTCGCTCGCCACGAATTACGCTTATCGATAACCCATTGATCCGCTTGATTGAAGAGAACGAGAGTACAGCATCGGTAAAAGCGTTTTCCTCATTTCAACAGTTGCTCAGTGAATCGCCAATCAGCTACGAAGACCTGTTGCGACACGACGATATCCTGAATGCGGTGCTAGACCTAAGCATTGACCGACTTAACCAAGAACGGAAAAGTGTGCCTAATGCTGGCGGTCTGGTAGTGGCTACTGACATTGAGCATGCCCATCAGATCGCCGAGCTTTTGCACCACAAAGGTCAAAGCTATGTAGTGGTGACTAGCCGAACACCGAAGGCGCATCAGCTAATTGACCAATACCGATATAACAGTACGCGCTGGATTGTCGCGGTAAGCATGATTTCCGAAGGGACTGATATTCAAAGGTTATGCGTTTGTGCGTACCTGAGCAGGATTCGCACGGAATTGCATTACCGGCAGGTTTTAGGGCGCATTTTACGCAAAATGGGCGACTCAGATGATCAAGCATGGCTCTATGTGATCGCCGAGCCACTACTACGCAAATATTCGCAGCGAATTGCTGACGATCTTCCTGAAGACCAGGCAATGCTTCAAATCCAAAAGTTAAGCCTACGATTAGAGAAAGCGCGTTTCAGTCATCTGCACGGCACTGATGAGAGTGGGTCAGCTGCAGACAATGGCCAACCGTTATCTACAAAAAACATTAATGAGCGTGAGATGCTGTCTCTTGAGCCTCCCTTGCTAACGCTTAGCTTCTCGGAATATTACCGCCAACATCTTTTATCTCTTATATAGACCCTGCCTCTGCAAGACTTATGGGTCAAAAAGTGTACCTTTTGACCTGCTTCTATTATCTTTGAATCTTAATGGGTCATAAGTGTCATTTTGGGTTATGGCCTAGGTTCAAAAGAAAACCCCACCTTATGATCCATAAATTGAGGATATAGCTCAATGGCAACGATCGGCTATCTCAGAGTCAGCTCTAGTGATCAAAGCACTCACTCTCAACGTAGTGAGATTGCGAATCGCCATAATGTCGAACGTTGGTGGAGTGACGAGGCAACGTCTGGGGTGTTACCTGCTCTGCAGCGTGCGGGCTTCTCGGCCTTGGCAGAATATGTACGTGAAGGCGACGTGCTAGTGGTCTATGCGATTGATCGTCTCGGGCGAGATACAGTCGATGTGCTGAATACGGTGCAATTCATGCAAAGCAAAGGAGTGTCGATCATCAGCCTGCGTGAAGGGTTTGATCTCAACACTCCCATCGGTAAAGCAATGCTTACGATGCTAGCCGCAATGGCTGAGATTGAACGCTCGAACATCCGCGAAAGGCAAATGGCTGGCATACGACGTGCGAAAGCAGAAGGTCGGCATCTTGGTCGTCCTAAAAAGTCTGACGATGCTGAGATACAGCGATGGAGGGAAAAGAACGAGGCAAGCATCAGCAAAACTGCCCAGCACTTCGGGGTGTCCGAGTCGACCGTGAAGCGAGCATTACGCTCCCTCTCCTCTAATTTACATTAGACTCTTCAAATTAAAAATAATAAAATGCAAGCTATATCTTACAAAGGATGTAGCAATGGCAATTTTATACCCTAGCTTGGACAACATAAAAAGATTAAAAGTACAGCCTACTGAAGGTGAATGGGTGCTTGTCAACTACTTAAACAATGAGCTTGATGATACATATGAAATATTCTTCAACCCCTACTTAGATGGAGACAGGCCGGATATAATTGTATTAAAAGAAGGGGTTGCTGCTTTTATCATTGAAGTAAAAGACTGGAATCTAAATAAATATTCAGTCACAGGTCGTAATGAATGGTTTGTTTATACTGGAGAAAAATTTAGAAAGATTTTTTCACCACATTCCCAAGCTTTTAGATACAAGAAAAATCTATACGACTTGCATTTACCAGTCATAGGACTAGGTGGGCTTAAAAACCCTAACTTTTTCAATTTAGTTCACTGTTTTGTATATTTTAACGCTTCTACACAGCTGGATATAAACCATGCCTACAGCTTGGCTGAACAATATAACAAAGAAGAAGAAAACAATATAAACAACACTTACATAACAAAAAAAACTTTATATGCAAAATATGAAAAAAGTCTCAATTATATAAAAATCAAAAAATCTGCCTTAAGTCGAGACAAGAGAATGTCAGCTGCGAGTGACAGCATTCACTTAATATTGAAAAAAATAAAAGAACAATCAAACCACAAATTATTTAGCAAAGACGTTTACAACGATTTCAAGAGAAGACTCAGCCCACCAGAACATACCCTTAAACAAGGGAATCCAATTCATCTAGGGAAGGTCTGAATAATTACCGATATTCGTCAACGCTCACTTGAGCTGATAAAAAATTGCAAATTTAGGCACTATTTTCCCGTTCTTTGTGCCTGGATTCAACTAATAAGTGCAGCACCTGCGGTTTCTAGTGCTCCTGAGTATTCGCCTAAGAACACCTGGGCTGGAGTTCGGTATCCCAGCCGCTTTCTTGGTCTATCGTTTAGCTTATTGACGA
>JAUVQU010000063.1 GCA_030597965.1 Cellvibrionaceae bacterium | reverse complement strand
CACCAAAGTCCATAGCCTCAGGGAAAGCCTTTAACGGAGTGAACGTAGTCCAGGTCTGACCTACCGTCCAATTGCCTATCTTAATGAATGCGTGACGCAGGCGTGGGCTGGTTGAGTTAGTGGCTACTTCATTACCACCACCACCGTAAAAGTCCATCTCTACAAACGCCGTTACACCATCTTTGGTGTACTTGGCGTTCAAACGGGACTCTTTAACATTGAAGCCGGTGTGCTTGGTATCAACCGCACCCGGGTTATTACCACGCCAATAGTCCTGATAACCAATGTCACCATCGACCATGCGGTAATCAGCCTTCAGGTAGCCGCCAAAGGTTAATTCGCCGCCTTTGCTCTTTTTAACGGACTGCTTTGCGTAGGTTTCTTCCTTTTGCTTTAATTCAGTTTTCAGGGCGGTCATTTCAGCTTCCAGCGCTTGCAGACGATTTAGCAGCTCAGCATCGGATGCCTGAACGGCACCACTCACCAGCAGACCGGCAAGGGCGATAGCCATGGGGGTTTTAGAAAACCTTTTCTTACTTTTTGGGGTCTTAGTTTGTAGCCTAGATGGAACGGATTGTTTATTCATAGAGTTATCTCCTGTTTCTCTCCACGGTTAGTTTTAGACCCATGAGCGAGATGCAGGTATTAACCCTTAGTCTAGATTCGACCAAAGTCGGTATAGGTTTTTTTAGAAAAATAGCGCTTAAAAAGATTCTGACAATAAGCGACATAGACAAAGGTCTAATTTTTTTCATCAGGACAATTGAGTATAAATAACACCATCAGCTCAATGATTATTTGCTTTGGATGATCCATTTGATATGACCCTCGGCATACCCCGCCGAACTTTGTGGTGGTTGGGCGTAGCACAGCCACCTTTTTTTATGACTCATTGATCATCATCAAAAACCTAAAAGCTTGAGCCATAGATAATTGAACAGATTTACTCACAGTGTCGGTGTGAAATCGGCACTATTTTCAGGCATCTTACACTTACATTTGAGCTAGACTAAGAAATCAGATCACACCTAAATGTAAAACAGGCCTGTAAACGTCGCCCATAAAAAGAATAATCCGAGGCACAGAGACGATATGCTGAATTCAAATGACACATCATCGATCATCATCGCTGACGATCACCCTTTGTTTCGTGTTGCGCTTAAAAACACTATTGAACGATTATTGCCAAGTGCCAATATTCTAGAGGCTGAAGATTTTCAGTCCCTGCAAGAACTGCTAGGTGACAAAGAAACAAGCGCACAATTAATTCTGCTCGATCTACACATGCCAGGCTCTGATGGTTTCAGTGCTTTGATTCACGTTATTTCACAGCATCCGGAAATACCGGTAATGATTGTATCCGCGCACGACGAACCCAATATTATTCGGCGCGCCATTGATCACGGGGCCAATGGGTTTTTACCTAAAAGCGCCCCGCTAGAGGACATGCAAACCGCCCTGACAACGGTACTTGAAGGTGGCATATGGAAACCTGAAGGCATTGACGACTCAATGATTATTGATGACTCGGAACAGTCCATTGCCGATGGTATAGCGCTATTAACCCCGCAGCAATTTCGCGTAGCCGGCATGGTCAATCAAGGTCTACTGAACAAGCAAATCGCTTACGAGCTGAATGTGACTGAAGCCACCATAAAGGCACACATGACCGAGATTTTCCGTAAACTGGGTGTGCACTCACGAACACAAGTAGCACTAGCCCTGAATCAACTAGCGGTGCAACCCAGTAGCTCTACTAAAGCGTTCACCTAAATAAATCACCCAGTAGGAGCCAGCCCTGCTGGCAAAAAACAGGTTCGCTCAAGGTGAATTGCCACATTGTGGCAAGAGAGGGCACCCTGGGGTGTGCAGGGCACCAAAAGTAGGCCCTTTTAAGGGAGTTCCTTCACTAAAAAGCCACAAGGGTTAAAAACCAACAAGCTAACGTTTAGCTCTGCGTAATACTCGGTGCATTAAGGTTCGCAATGCCGCAGGGTTTACCGGCTTCGGCAGGTATTGATAACCAGCCTCCTGAACTTGCCCCCTTAAACTTTCACTGTTATCAGCACTGATCACAATAGCGGGTAATGGTTGCTGCCAGTGATAACTTAACGCCTCCAGCACATCCAAACCCGTTTCTGTGTCGAGATGGTAATCCGCCAATATTAATGTCGGAGGCTCACTGTACTTCCAGCGGGCCAGGCTCTGACCCAAGTTTGCTGCCGTCTCTACCTGACAACCCCATTGCTCAAGTAAGGAACGCATTCCCGCCTGAATCACTTCCTCATTATCAATACATAGAACTCGCAAGCCATTGAGCTGGGCATCCACTGGCTTATCCACCGGCACCTCTTCCTGCACCCGCCCCAAATTAACACTGATGCGAAATACTGAGCCTACGCCTACTTGCGACTCTAAGCTGATATTGTGTCCAAGCAGTACTGAAATTCTTTGGGCGATAGACAAGCCCAACCCTAACCCCTGATTACCACTGGTACTTCCTGGGAGACGCTCAAATTCTTCAAATATTTTTTTCTGATTCTCTGCCGCTATTCCCGGACCTGTATCCCAGACTTCCACAATTAACTGTTGCCCTCGGCGACGACAACCCAATAACACACGCCCTTCCGAGGTATAGCGCAGGGCATTACTGATAAAATTTTGAATGGCGCGACGCAATAAATGCGGGTCGGAATAAACCCAAACACTCGACTCAACCCAATGAAATTTCAAGCCACTTTTATTGGCTAAAGCACTGCCTTCAATGGCCAGAGGTTTTAAGATCTTGGCGATATTAAAATGCTCACGCTTGGCCGCTTCTCGCCCGCCTTCTAAACGAGAGATTTCTCTAAGTGAACTGATTAACTGCTCGGCCGACCCTAACGCCGCATCTAAATAATCGACGTCATTTGCAAGACTGGCATTTTCCTGTGGTTCACTACCAACCTTTGCTGACAGAGATGCGACAAACAAACGAGCCGCATTAATCGGCTGCAACAGGTCGTGACTGGTCGCTGCCAGGAAGCGACTTTTACTCGCATATACATCGCTTAACTCCTGCTCGACACGTGCACGCAAATCATTTTCTCGCTGCAGCGTTTCATTGAGATCAGTCAATTCCGCTGTACGAACTTCAACGCGCTGCTCTAAAGTACTCTTCGCCTCTTCAAGCTGCGCCAACATGGCATGGTGATCACTAATATTCGTGTAGGTGGTCACGTAACCGCCATTAGCCAAAGGTGTGCCGCAGATTTCCAACACCTCACCATTGGGCATAACCCGCTCCATTCGGTGCGGCTTGCGGCTGCGTAACTGCTGTAATCGGCGCTCTACGGCGGCATCAACATTATCACTACCGGAACCCAAATAACCGCGTACCGCATTAAAGTGATAAATCTTTTCAACCTCACAACCGACGTAAAGTAAGCGCTGCGGATAATCAAAAAAGTTCTGGTAATGCTGGTTCCACGCCACCAGTTTAAGATTCTCATCGACCACGCTGATGCCCTGTGGGATATTCTCAATGGTGGTTTGAAGTAAAGTCTGACTGAATTGAATTTGACGCGAACTGCCACCCACCAGTGATACAAAATCTTCTAGCTGAATAGGCTTTTTCTTGGACAGTAATTGCATCGCCCTGTGGGCAGACACTGCGCCAATAATCGCCGCCAACTCTCCCTCTATCGTCTGCACAGCAAAACGCGGTGTTTTATCGTGAGGTAATAGCCGGTGACCTATCTGACGCTCAAACACTTGCCACATGCCCGTGGTTCTTTCTGCTCCTAGCAAAGGAACCATTAATGCCTGCAATTGGCGCACCTCAATAGCGGTTGCACCAATATCACGGCGCTGCTGAGACATAGGCCAGCGCAATTCGGTAAACGCCTGTGCCTGACGAAGGTCTAATGAGCTAAATGCAGAGCGGCGGGAAACCAACAAAAACACCCAACAGTTGAGCATTAAGCTCCAAAATACGCCATGACTTAAAGAGTCGAGCCAACCCATACCCAGCAAGTTTTGGGGCGACAGCCAGGCAACATCGAACGGGCCATTGACAACCAGAGAGTGCTCAGACGTGAGTACCGCAGGCAATAACAAACAGTAAAACCAGGCCAGCATCCCTACCACCAAACCGGACAGCACACCTTTAGCATGGCCATGACGCCAATACAGTGCCGCGATAATAGCGGGCAACAATTGCACCGCCGCCGCGAAGGAAACCAGACCCATTGCAGCCAAAGTATGACCTTGGCTAAAGATCCACTCGAGCGCCCAACTCAACAGCAGCACCACAATAATCGACAGTCGGCGAATCAGGCGCAGCGCCCCACCAATATCCGTCGCCTTAGCCGAGCGCTTGGAACTGATGTGCAACCATGCCGGCACAATCAATTCATTCGAAATCATGATGGATAAGGCAATGGTGCCAACAATCACCATGCCCGTTGCGGCCGACAAGGCTCCAATAAAGGTGAGCGCTAAAATTCCTTCCTCATTCGCCCAACGCGGCAAAATAAGTATGTAACTGTCTGGTGAAACAGCCATGTTGCCGAACAACTGTGTACCCACATGGGCAACGGGCAGAGCCAACAAAGCAAAGGCTGCTAAATAGAGCGGTAACAGCCAACGCATATAACGCAGATCACTGCGATGCTGGTATTCCACCACCATTACATGAAACTGCCGGGGCAGACAGATAATTGCCGCCGCCGCTAATAGTAATTCCGTATAAAACAGCGGACTGCTTAATTGCGACCACGACAAATTAGGGGCGTGAAACGCCTTTCCCAGCGATTCGGACATATCGATCACATCAGTACTCGGCGAGAAATCCATCAACTTAAACGCCAATAAAGCCACGGCAATAAACGCAATAAGTTTTACGACAGATTCAGCGGCAATGGCCGTCAACATTCCGCGCAATCGATCAGGGCCGTCGATAATTCGCGTCCCGAATAAAATAGAAAACCACGCCAACACTATAGCCGCCAAAAAGCTGGTGGAACCGTCGAATTCACGCAAGCTGCCAATATCCCACTGGATGGTAGTCCAGGCAATGCCAATACCCCTCAATTGCAGAGCGATATAAGGCAAAGTGCCAATCACCAAGACCAGCGTAACCAGGCCGGCTAATCGCTGGCTTTTGCCATAACGGGAACCAATAAAGTCCGCGATTGAAGTTACTTTATTGCGCTGGGAAATAACCAGTAAGCGGCGAAGAAATCCCCAGCCGAACACCACAACCAGAATGGGCCCTAAATAAATTGGCAGGTAATTCCAGCCATCAGAGACAGCCGTGCCTACTGCACCCAGAAAAGTCCAGGAGCTACAATAGACACCGATAGAAAGGGTATAAACGAGAGGGCGCCACCAGGAGGCTGTTATTCGATCGGAATAGCGTTCCGCCAACCATGCGATGGCAAACAATAAGAAACCGTAAGCACAGACTAAAAACAACAGCAGTTGACTATCCAAACAGTAAACTCCGACCCTATAGAAAAGGTTCTATTTATATTAGGGCACCTCCAAAAATGCACTTTTTTCGCGATAGCCACGTGGCTTCAAAGCCCCTACTTCTGGCAGCCCCGTACTGGCTTCAGAGCCCCTACTTCTGGCGAATCCTCATGTATGCCATATACACTGTGGTTCTCCGTGCGGTGCTTCCTCGCTTCAGAGCGCCTACTTTTGGTGCTCTCACAAAAAAAACATTATTTTTAAAGGCGCCCTTTAATAAGTCTGAGTGTAATACTTTTTTAACAAAAATGAATACAACTAAAGTCGATGCGCAGGCCTTAATATCCAATAAAAAAAAGGGCGACCCTTTTCAGGCTCGCCCAATTATCAAAACACCCTAAACACAAACATTTATGAGATAACTAATTTACCGTTTTCAACATCAACTTTAACCGTATCGCCAGGAGCATACTGCCCGGCCAACACCGCTTGCGATAACGGGTTTTCAAGATTTTGTTGAATTGCGCGCTTGAGTGGTCGCGCACCGTATACTGGATCAAAACCTGCTTTGGCTAACAGAGACAAAGCTTCCTCACTCAAATCCAACGATAATTCACGTTCCGCCAGGCGTGCACGCAACATTTCCAACTGAATCCTAGCAATGCCTTTAATCTGTGACGGATCCAATGGATGAAACACAACCACTTCATCAATGCGGTTAATAAATTCTGGGCGGAAATGACCACTCACCACATTCATAACCGCACTTTTCATCGCTTCGTAGCGGCTATCATCATACTCCTGACTCACTACCTGAGCCTCGTCCTCACCCAAATTGAGATCAATAGTGTCGAACGACTTACTCTGGGCAATATCCTGAATGGCGTCAGATCCAAGATTAGATGTCATCACCACCACAGTATTACGGAAGTCGACCGTTCGGCCCTGACCGTCGGTTAAGCGTCCGTCATCCAATACCTGCAATAAAATATTGAACACATCCGGATGCGCCTTTTCCACTTCATCAAGCAACAATACCGAATAAGGCTTACGACGTACCGCCTCGGTCAAATAGCCACCCTCTTCGTAACCCACATAGCCTGGTGGCGCACCAATCAAACGCGCCACTGAATGCTTTTCCATAAACTCAGACATGTCGATACGAACCATTGCGTCCTGGCTGTCGAACAAAAACTCCGCCAAGGTTTTACACAGCTCGGTTTTACCCACACCAGTAGGCCCTAAGAATAAGAAGGAACCATTCGGACGCTGTGGATCAGACAGCCCAGCACGGGATCGGCGTATAGCATTAGACACAGCCGTTACTGCCTCAGCCTGGCCGATAACATGCTGGTGCAACTCGTCTTCCATACGCAATAATTTTTCACGTTCACCCTCTAGCATCTTACTGACCGGGATACCCGTCCACTTAGACACCACTTCGGCAATTTCTTCGTCCGTCACTTTATTGCGTAGCAATTGCATATCAGTGGTTTCCACTTCACTGCTCTCACTCAGACGTTTTTCCAAATCTGGAATAACGCCGTACTGCAATTCCGACATGCGGCCTAGATCACCGGCACGGTGTGCATATTCTAAATCGAGACGCGCCTGCTCTAGCTGGCCTTTCAATTCCGCCGAGCCGTGTAAGGTAGATTTCTCTGCACGCCAGATCTCATCCAAGTCCGCGAACTCTTTTTCAGTCTTTTGGATATCATCATCCAACAGAGCCAATTGTTTTTTCGCCGCTTCACTGGTGTCTTTTTTAACCGCCTCACGTTCAATTTTTAATTGAATCAAGCGACGCTCCAATCGATCCATCACCTCCGGCTTGGAATCAATTTCCATACGGATACGACTGGCCGCCTCATCGACTAGATCAATCGCCTTATCCGGCAACTGGCGATCCGTAATGTAACGCTGTGATAACTTGGCGGCGGCAATAATAGCCGAGTCGGTAATGTCCACACCGTGGTGCACTTCGTAGCGTTCTTTCAAGCCACGCAAAATAGCAATGGTGTCTTCTTCCGACGGCTCATCCACCAGGACCTTTTGAAAGCGACGCTCAAGGGCCGCGTCTTTTTCAATGTACTGGCGGTACTCATTGAGCGTTGTCGCACCGACGCAATGTAATTCACCTCGCGCCAAGGCAGGCTTGAGCATATTCCCGGCATCCATCGCACCCTCGGCTTTACCTGCGCCGACCATGGTATGTAGCTCGTCGATAAATAAAATAATACCGCCTTCTTGCTTCGATAATTCACTTAAAACTGCTTTTAAGCGCTCTTCAAATTCACCACGAAACTTAGCGCCTGCCAATAGCGAACCAAAATCCAAAGACAGCAAACGCTTACCTTTCATTCCTTCCGGCACTTCACCATTAATAATACGCTGCGCTAAACCTTCGGCGATGGCGGTTTTACCCACGCCAGGCTCACCGATTAATACAGGGTTATTTTTAGTACGGCGCTGCAAGACTTGAATGGTTCGACGAATTTCATCATCACGACCAATTACCGGATCCAACTTACCCTCTTCGGCACGAGCGGTTAAATCAATCGTGTATTTATCGAGAGCCTGACGATTTTCTTCTGCTTCTGGGCTGTTCACTGCTTCTCCACCACGAACGGTTTTAATAGCTTCGTCCAGCTTTTTAGCTGAACCGAATTGATTCAATAGTTTCCCTACATCGGAACTTTTATCCGACAGGGCCGCCTGTAATACTGTTTCACTGGAAATATAGGCGTCGTTATTTTGCTGGGCTTGCTTGTCCGCCAAATTCAGCAGTCGCCCTAACGCGGGTGACATTTGTATATCACCTGTCGGATTATTCGTCCGCGCCAAACCTTCTAACAGACCGTCTAATTTATTGCGCAGTGCGGTCACATCAAACCCCGCCTGAGACAGCAGTGGTTTAACGCCACCACCCGACTGATCGAGCATGGCGAGAAATAAATGCACTGACTCTAGTTGAGTATGATCTCGACCAACAGCAACGGATTGAGCATCCGACAACGCCGTCTGCAATTGATTTGTAAAACGATCCATACGCATAAAAACCTCCACCAGTATTGGCTAGTATTCTTTTTAAAAAATCAGTAATTCTCAAGACCTGCTACGGGTAATAACATAACTACAATGAGCGGTTATAACGTAACTGGGGGCATTAATTTAGATTTCAAGCGAAGAAAAACGAGAGGTTTGACGCAAATCAAACATAAAGAATGGAGAATAAAAACAATAGAAATAATAAGAATGCGTCAGGTTTAGGTTAACGCTATAAGCGAAACCATACGACCTGTTCTGCCCTCTCTTCGATAGGAATAGAAACGCTCACGCTCATCATAGGTACAGTAATTCCCACCATAGACTTGGCTCACACCCAAAGCGTTTAATTCAGCCTGGGCAAGCGCATAAAGATTAGCGCAAAAATGCATAGGCTTAGTCGGGCTGGCATTAAAAGCAGCGGATATTTTTTCACAGTGCTCGGCGTCTTTGGCAGACCCAAAAAAAGTCTCCAGCACATCAATACCCACTTCAAAATTAGACTGTGAAATAGCCGGGCCCAAAT
The DNA here is from genome assembly GCA_030597965.1 of Cellvibrionaceae bacterium. Lineage (GTDB taxonomy): Bacteria > Pseudomonadota > Gammaproteobacteria > Pseudomonadales > Cellvibrionaceae > JAUVQU01. Next base: position 2,624 of record JAUVQU010000063.1, on the reverse strand, counting down.
AAACTAAAACCTCATCATAATCACAGTCAAAAAGCTTGACCGTACGGGAGATAATGCCGCCGGCCAAGCTACGCCATCCCGCGTGAACCGCCGCGACCTGCGTACCCGATTTATCGCACAGTAAAACGGGCAAACAATCGGCCGTCAAAACAGCGCAGGCAAGATCAGCTTCGCGGGTGTAGCAGGCATCCGCAGTACGCACCAGATCATCCCTCTGTGCTTGCACCACTTTCACGCCATGCACCTGCTCTAACCACTGCACAGCTGAAACACCGACTTGCCCCTTAAGTAGCACTCTATTAGCGGAGACAGACAACTCACTATCTTCAACGTGATCCGCCAGGTTGCCCTTATCAAACGGCGGCTGACTCACACCCCCACAGCGATTGGAAATAAAAGCCTTCACTCTGGCCGGAGCGGGCCAGTCAGGAATAATCAAATCCAGTGCCTCTGAATGACTCATCAAACTATTCGCCTTTTAAAATCACCACCCTGAAAGTCATCCACTAGAGTTCAGTTTCGCGCTGCTTTAATTGACGCAACAAATCTTCCATATCATCGGGACGCGGCACCTGCCACTCCATGTATTCATCCGTTTCAGGATGAATCAAGCCTAACTGCGCCGCATGTAAAGCCTGGCGACCAAAATGGCGAAGCTTTTCCAGTAATTCTAGGGAAATATTCTTAGGGATTTTAAAACGACCCGCGTAGGTGGCATCGCCCACTAGCGGATAGCCAATATGTGCCATGTGCACACGAATTTGGTGGGTCCGCCCCGTTTCCAGTTTCACACGAATGTGAGTGAAGCCTGAAAATCGTTGCAACAAACGGTAGTGGGTAATGGCTTCTTTACCGCCAAAATCCTGCACCGCCATTTTTTGACGCTGGCGAGGGTGGCGTCCAAGGTTGGCTTCCACTCGGCCACCACCGGTCATTTCACCCTGTACGACCGCCTCATATTCACGTCCAACCGTACGCTCCTGTAATTGCGCGACCAAATTCGCATGGGCATGAAGTGTTTTGGCGACCACCATCAATCCGGTCGTATCTTTATCCAGTCGATGCACAATCCCAGCCCTGGGCACATTCACCAATCCAGGACAGTGATGCAATAAGCCATTCAACAGGGTGCCCGTACGATTTCCCGCTCCAGGATGCACCACCAAGCCTTTGGGCTTGTTGATGACCATAATATCTTTATCTTCATACACCACATCAAGCTCAATGGGTTCCGCCTCCCAATCACCCTGCTCTTCCAATTCGGCAGAAATGACCAGAGTCTCACCACCAAAGAGTTTTTCTTTACCTTTAGCCGCTCGGCCATCCACCAACAACTCACCTGATTTAATCCACGTCTGCAAACGCGAACGGGAAAAGTCAGGGAAAAGTGTGGCAGCCGCTACATCAAAGCGCTTACCTGAGAGGTGCTCGGGCACGACGGCTTCCTGCTCGACTACCTCAACATGGCTATCTAAAGGTGAATTATCAGTATTGCTAGTGGTCATAAGCTACTCAACAGGGGTATAAATTAAACGAGACTAAGACAACCACAGCCGAGAGGAGAAAAAGTTTCCTTCTTAGCCCTCTTTGGTATGCTGCTGCCCTGTGTTTAAATAGGGCCCGTTGCCATTTAAGGCGGCTAGTTTAAACAAGCTCAGTGTAATAATCATTTAATAATATTGAGCTGTTGGTCAACTGAGCCTCAAAGAACCCAATAAAGAACTTATTATAGAGCCACTTGCACTATGCGTATTCGCCATATTTTTATCATTTTCAGCATACTTGTATTAGCCGCTTGTTCATCCAACGAAGAACAAGGCCCTAAATACACAACTGAGAAAGATTTTTACGAAGCTGCCCAACACCAATTAAAGGTTAAACAGTGGGATACAGCCATCCAGAACCTACAATCACTGGAAGAAAACTTTCCCTTTGGCACTTACGCAGAACAGGCACAGCTTGAACTGATTTATGCCTACTACCGGAATTATGAGCACGAGGCCTCAACAGCCGCAGCAGACCGCTTTATTCGACTGCACCCACAGCACCGCAATGTGGATTACGCCTATTACATGAAAGGCCTTGCTTCATTTACCGAAGGCTCAGGCTTATTCGAGCGCTTTATACCATCAGACCTTACTCAGCGTGACCCTGGTTCAGCTCGGCAGTCTTTTGCCCACTTCTCGCAGCTGTTGGCCAAATACCCTAACAGCCAGTACGTCCCAGATGCCCGCAAGCGCATGATCTACTTACGCAATTTGCTAGCACGCTACGAAATCCACGTAGCCAACTATTATATGAAGCGTGGCGCCTATGTCGCTGCTGCTAACCGTGGTCGTTATGTGATTGAGAACTTCCAACAAACTCCATCCATCCCCGATGCACTGGCCGTTATGGTGCAAAGCTACGATGCCATAAACATGGCTGACTTACATGACGGCGCGCTGAATACCTTACTGGTAAACTACCCGAACCACCCGGCCATTAAAGAGGGGGCTTTTGACTATAAATATGCACACCGCCTAGAGAACCGAGGCTTCGTTAGTTACGCCACCTTCGGATTATTTGATAAGAAAGACCCTCCAGGCTTTGACTCTCGTGCGATATACAATCCTGAATACACT
>JAUVQU010000201.1 GCA_030597965.1 Cellvibrionaceae bacterium | reverse complement strand
TATTTTTCCTGGCTGAGCTGGACCAGTGCGGCAATCGCATGTGCACCTTGCGGCGGGCCATAGTTCGCCATTTCATTGCTATTCACATCGAGCCAAGCTGTATTGTTATCCAGTAGCCAATTTCGATAACTGTCACTGATCGAATTGTCATAACCGCCCCAGATCAAATAAAGTGGGATACGATAGCTGGAGTAACTGAAGCGAGCCGGAAACTGCGTGGCAGGACGCCAGTGTGATTCGCCAAATTCAAGCCAATCAGAGGGTAGCTGATACTGACCAAACTGGTTTTTATCCAGTATGTTGCGACCGCTCTGATTTAGATCTGTCCAGATATTGTTCTGGATAGCAAAGTCATTAAATGCGGGGTAAATCCAATAGGAGGGATTTACCACGGTGTATTGTGGTGTCTGAAAGCCCTGGCTGGCAGGCAAGAGTGCATATTCTTTGTCAATAGAAATAATATGGCTGCTTGCCAGCTCATCGATGATGGCCTTCGCGTCCAGATCATACTCGTTACCGGGCCATTTCTTATCTGCTTTAAGTAAAGCCCAGGCAATGAATATATCACCATCGCTGGCATTGTTCGGATCAGGAATATGCGGCGTTTTCTGTTGCCATTTCCATGAGAACAGCGCGTCGTCATGTCGTTGCAGCTTGGCTTCAGTCCAATGCCACATCTGCTTAAATGACTGGTGGTCATTGAAAAATTCCGCCATCAGCATCCCGTAACCTTGACTTTCACTGTGGCTGATGCTGTCGTTTCCGTTGTCGATAACCCGACCTTGTTGGTTCACGAATTTTTGCTTGTAGAATGACCATAATTTGTTGTCGTCCCGGGTATCGCAGCCTTGGGCTTTGGTCTGTACCGAGGCTTGAGAAAAGAACGGTATGCTTAGTAAAAGTAGTGATATCCATCTCATGATTCATCTCCTAGCGAGCGTTGAATAAGCAGAGCGAGAGGGAAAATCAGGCATAGCAAAAATAGGGGAAGAGAGAAGGGATGGTTGATAAAACCAGCTCTGGCTAATTGGATATCATTGTCATAGCTAGGAATCGCTAGCTGAATCGCTCCTTTGGCCTGAATCGTTTGTTGGCTCAGGTAGATTTCCATATTGGATGTTAGTTGTTTGCTGTCAGCAGCCATGAATTCGATCTGACTCCAGTTCGAACCTGGTTTGGTAGAAACTACTCCAAGTGAAGCATCTCTGCTTTCATTATTCCTGAATGGCTGATTGTTGCCGTATTGAAAGTATTGTGATGAAGAGAGTGCTGTTTGAGGGTTAGATGACGGTAACCCCGAGTTGTCCATCATCGAAAGTAGGCTTTGTCGGGTTTGATTGAAAAAGCCTGTTTTGGCCGTGTTATTTGCCATTTCAGATGCCGGGTACTGTTGGCCAACTGTAAAGACGAGGTTGATTGGTCTAGTCTGTTTTTTATTGGTGGTTAATAGCAGATCTAGCATTGGCTGATGGGATTTATGACTGATAAAACTGATCAGTTGCCAGATTTCAGGTAGTTCTGATAGCAGCCCATAATTCAAGGTCAGTTGTGATTTCTTACCGTTATTGGCGGCAATGACTAACAGCTCATCAGCGCTTATTTGTTGCTTCCCAGCTGGAATATAGGTGACCCAAGCACCCAGGTTTATGGCCGACTTGGGTGAAAGTGAAGCTGTAAATGGTTGATAAGCAGCGCCCTGATCAAAGTAGCTGACTTGCTCTGGACCATAGAGCTCTACACTCACTGTATTTAAGCCCGAGTGAAGTTTATCCATTGGGAACGTGAGTCGATAGTGCTGCGCTGAACGCCACTGGCTCGCGCGAAGGGGGATGCTGTTAGCATAATCTCCGTTGATACGAATCACCATTGCGGCTTCACCTGGATTTACCTTGGGGTGAGTTAGCAGCAGATTCAGCTGGGCGGTCTCTTCTTTATTCACCATGATATTAGCCGGCATCATCAGTGGCAGCATCAGTGGCTCATCACCAAACTGCTGTTGGTGCGTTAACATTCCGACCTGGTAGCTTTGGTCGCTTTCCAAGCCTTTTTTATTCATCGGCTGGTGCTTGCTAACGAGGGTGAACAGCTGTTTAGGAAGCTCGTAACTTGGTGTCGCAAAGTGTTGTGCAGCCTTCACTAGGTCATTCTCGTTTTTACCCGAAACAACCAACACCCAGTCATTTTGTGCCACTGGCTTATAAAGCCCGAGAAATGGACCCTGAATCGCGTTGAGGTATTTGGCCGGAAGCACTGAGCTTGCCTCCAGTTGTGACTGGGTACCATACACAAGGCGGACGTTTGATGGTTGGTGTTTTGCGATCGGATTGCTCTCAGGATGATGGTAGCTAAAACGGTATTTTTCTGAACCGCTGCGAAGCGTCCAGCCCTGCACCAATAGGCTAGCAACGGAAAGGGACGTATCGCTGTTGCTCGTTAGCAAACTCTCCAATTGGATATTGTACTGATAGACCTGGCCACTCCTCATCAGTTCGGCAAAGCTCGCTAGTGTCGGGTTAACCGCATTTTCGGTATAAGCCAATTCGAAAAATGATTGTTCGACCAGTATTTCTGTTATTGCTTCTGACGCTGCTATTCGCTGCTGAGTCATGCTCAACGATGGGGGCAATAGATGGCGTACCGACAAGGTTAATTTATTGCCGTACTTAGTCAATAACGTAGGAGTTAGATTGGCAACAATTTGTTGTGGCTCACTGTCTGGCTGAAGTTGAATATTCGCCAGCGGCTTATCGCCAAGGTTGAGCCATATTGTCGCTTTATCAATATTTCCTGAATGTTTCAGCGTGAGTGAGATTCGAACAGAATCGGCTTGTTGGTTATCTAAAATTGTTAAAGGAAAACTCAGTTTATCCCATTGTCCCCGAAGCACTGGATCCCTGCCGTCTTGGAGTAAGTATGTTAAAGGTACCTGCACGGTTTCAGCACTTGCGAAACTGGCAATAAGGAAGCTGATAAAAAATATTATGAACTTGTTCATTGGCTGATATCCTGTGCTGCTGAGTCTTTAATTGCCTCTTTACTGCGCTTTTTCAGTGCATGGGCTGTTTTTGCAGATGTAGTGATACTTGAAATAGCTAATTGGAAAAAGCTTAATAGTGCAGTGATGATCCCTTTGCTTTGTCTGGCCTCAAATTGACGGCGCTGCTGCCAGCGTTCACTGTGGGCAAAAACCATGTTGGTAAAGATTTCAAGCGTTTGGGTATTGGTTTCTAGGATTTCACAACTTACCCTTTGCCCTGTTGCCTGCATCTGGCAATGACGAACCTTCATTGCCACGGTATGGGGTTTTAGCTTCGGCTTGCTGTTGTTCGACGTGCCATGTTTTTTGATATAGCAGGTTAAATCAAATACCTGATCAGATTTAAAAGGCACCTCTATTGAGTTGATTGAGATTCGGGCTCCATGCACAGAAGTGTCTTCAATCTTTGCCTCTATTGTTTGGTTTTCGGCTGTAACAAAAGCGGTAATATTGCAGTGTGAGCGAGGCTCAGATCTGCGTTGGACCTTCTCCAGTGTTGCGCCAAGGCTAGCAGCACAAAGCAGCATGTTGAGCGTATTAAATACAAGCACAACGGCAAGCTGACCCTGCTCAATTGGGTAATTATAAATACGGTATAATCCCCAAGCTTCTGCTGCTGCAATGACAATAAACAAACCGACTATCACAGGAGTTAATGGTGAAAAATGTACATGGCTGGTTGTTTCCCCTTTCGGCGTTACTGTAAAACTAGGCTTTTTCGGGTTGATGAGTACTGAAAGTACGGGAAAAAACAGGTAAAGCGACAGAACCGTTTCGTAAAATTCAGAAAATAGCGCATTTCGTGTTTTTCCAAAGAGGTGCTGGCTAATTACCATACTGATCACAAGGTGGGGGATGGCGAACACAAGGAAGTCGTTGGCATTACCGACAAAAATTTGTAGGTCAAAGACTAAATAGCACAGCGGGGCAACCAGGTACATGACCCTAAATAGTGGGAAGAACCAGAACAGAGTGGAATTGAGGTAGCAAATTCTCTGCGGAAAACTTAACCCACGCTTCAATAATGGATTGTTTAGCAGAAAAATTTGCAGCATTCCCTGAGCCCAACGGGAACGCTGGGTTACATAAGCACCAAAGGTATCTGGTGATAAACCCGCGATCATTGCGCGATTAAGGTAGGCGCTGTCCCAGCCTTTAGCGTGTATCTCGAGGGCGGTGTCGGCATCTTCCGTAATAGTACGAGTCGAAATACCACCGACGTCAAGCAAAGCTTCGCGGCGAATAATCGCGGCCGAGCCACAAAAGAAACTCGCATTCCAAAAATCCATCCCAGATAGAATCCGGTTATAAAACATTTCGTTTTCGGAAGGTACTTTATCTTCTATACCGAGATTTTTTTCGATAGGGCCTGGGGTCGCAAAGAAGTGCGGAGTCTGTATAAAACCAAGCTTAGGTTGCTGTTGGAACATACCTACAGTGTTTATAAGAAAATCTTTAGTGGGAACATGATCCGCATC
>JAUVQU010000081.1 GCA_030597965.1 Cellvibrionaceae bacterium | reverse complement strand
TTTCGCTTTTTGTTCTGGTACTCGGCTTCGGAGAAGGTGATCTGATCCATGGCAGCACTGAACCCTATGCAGTTGACGATGTTCGTATTATCGCTGAAGGCAGAGACTTTTTCAGAGCCTCCTTAGCATTGCCCTATTCTGATGTATTTCAGCATCTAAAAGACCATTAGCATGAATAATGTCGAGAATTAAAGCCAGGAAGCCGTCCATATTCTTGCCAGAAGTTACACCGGCACGCTCTCCTTGATCAGCTTTGCCAGATTCAATCTGCTTCTGTCTCGCTGCTTCGCGATTACCCCAGAAGGCTTTTACAGCTTCATTTGCTTTCTGCTCATAACTTACTAGATCAAGTGACATTTATTTCTCGTTACCGCCAAGTGCGGATTGTTCGTCTGGACGCAAATTATAAAGTTTGAATACAGCTTGGTTACAAGCTGGCACGTCTCGCTTTATTGCTGCTTTAATTAATTCAGTGCGTAGGTGCTCAGAAACATCCGCCCAATATGGAATACGGATGCGACGTAAGTACTGCGCCTGAAAGCGCATGAATCCGCCCCGCATCTTTGTAGAATATGTAGCCACGAATAGGCGAGTAACCGAGGAGAGCATCACCGCTTGTAAAGCTCTTAGATCCCACTCATCGGAAATGATGTAGTAAAGATTGTGATGGGGATATAGCGTGCCATTCTCGTAAACAATATTCGCCTTACCTTTAATATCGGGTATTAAAAGCTTGGGCCTATGCATCAGCTTCGTATTAATACGATCGATTGTTCGGTACCACTTTGAAGGCGTCTGCTGTGCACAGTGTCGCCTAGCAATAACTTCTCGCCTAGCCTCAAGATAACTCTTCAAACGAGGATACTGGTCAAGGTCGACCAATCCACCTGATTCTCTAAACGGATTAATGACACCTTGACCATGCCATGCTACTTCTCCAGCTAGAATATCTTTTGTTGTTACGAGCGGGACTTTACGATCAGGCTCAACATCTAGAGCCTCAAAATCACCGATAAATGCCTTATCAGCTCCGGTTGCAACACCAATTCCGACTTTGCACGATGCCTCTTCTATCAGGGGAAACGTGCTCTCTAAACGACGAATGAGCGCCATTTGATCGTTTGACCCTAGCAACCAAGGCTCACTGCCATTGGCAACTTGCGCTAGTTCACGTACTGGGCCAGCTTTATTCAAGATTGCTGGCTCAGCAATCAATTGAGCCAGAGTCTGGAGCGTTGATCGGTCAATAGCGGGCCTATGTGCAATTCTAGTAGGGCCAGGCCTACCTCGTCCAATAATAGTGATTGCTGGGTATGCTATGACATTGGAATGAAAAGCTTGTGTTTCGACCATATCAACATAGGCTTTAAGGTGGTAATGGCCTGATACAAGATTTCGCAATGGGCCACCATAACGATTTTTCATCCAGCGATCAGCACAAATGAAGCCCAGGCTAGAGCCTTCAGATAAGAGCGACAAAGAACGCTCGATAAAAGGAATGTAAATGTCGGCCCGGTCATATATCGTTTTATAGCGGCTGCGATACTCAGCTAGAAGGGGGGCTGGGATTAGCTCCTGACGAATATAGGGAGGATTGCCTACCACGTAGTCAAACTCACCTTTCAGGGAAAGCAAAAGAAAATCCCCTTGCAACAACCAACGATCTACAAGAATCTCTGCAGTGCTTTCAGCGATTCCTTTGCGTATTAGAAGCTCCACTGCCGCAGAATAAGTGTTAGCGAAGGTAGTATGATGTAACTCAACTGCCACAATCGCATCACTGAGGTCATCGAGTGAACAGCCGTTAGGTTTAAATTCTTTCCAAGAATCTATTAATCGTTCAATTATCGGGAGTAAAAAATCTCCGCCCCCGAATGACGGTTCTAATAGACGTCTTTCGTGTAGTGGTTGATCCTGGGTATAGCCTACCAAATCAAGGATAAATTCAACCACCTCAAGCCGAGTATAAACTGCGCCACGAGATTCAATACTGCCTTGAGTAGCCAAAGCATTTGAAGCCTCTGAGACAGGGCATAAAGCCTTTACAGCTGTATTGTCAGCCTCCAAATCGAAAGCAAACTGCATCAGGTTAGTCCTCTCATTTTTTCCCGCCTGACATTAGCTGTAAATGTGGACGCTTCGATGACGATATGGATGACGTTGGGGTTTTTACGTTTAAACCAGTAAGCACGAGTCCAAAAACGAGCTGGTCAATTTCATCCGCATGTACATTTAGTGTTTTCGCAATATCTTGCTTAGAAATACCGTCTTCACGCAAAGCAGAAAATATCTTTGCAAGTACTTGAGAGGTCTCGCGGGGCGCTTCATTTGGCTCTTCCTTGCGGTACCCTCTTTTTGCAATCTCAATACATAAACTACGGTAGTGCCAGTCAGAGACAAGGCCAATATCATGTAAACGATAAGCAAGGGCTGCAACAGAAACTGTCCAGTACACCTTAAGCCTGATTAACTGATCCACCGTCGCCATTCTAGTCGCATTAGCTAATACGCTTGCCCTAGGCATAAGGAAAGAAGAGGCAAACGCGTTCGCTTCACGCTCGGCTTCCTGTCCACGAGCGCCTGCATGTTTATGGAGCACTAAGTGGCCTAGTTCGTGCGCGGCATCAAATCGACTATGTTCGCTCGATTTTTGAGTATTCAGGAAAACGAACGGTGTCGATGAATGCCACATTGAAAATGCATCAACTTGCGTCGTATCAATAGATAGGGAGAAGACTCGAATACCTTTCGATTCCAACAAATGAATCATATTCTTTACAGGCAGCTCCCCCATGCCCCAAATTCGACGCAACGTATCGGCTGCTGCTTCGGGGCTTGCCTCTTGACTTAAATCTGGAATGGTTGCTATAGGAAGTTCAAATTGGGCAGTTATCCACTCTTCCAGTAACAGAGCTATTGCGCCTGCACCTAATGCTGAATCCCGCTGGCCGGCTGTCATTTTAGACATAGAGCGAAAGCTCACTATGTCAGGAGAAATTTCATTAAGATCATCACCTAAAAAGAACTGCACTGGAAAGTGCAGCTTTTCCGCCAATTGAATAAGCCGCTCTGAATCTGGCTTGTACTCACTACTTTCGTATCCAGTGATCGAACGGACTTCTACACCAAGCAACTTAGCCAGCTTCGTTTTAGTTAGCCCGCGCCTGCGACGAGCTAGAGTCAAACGATTAGGATTAAATTCTACTGAGGTCATGCCTTGCGCCTGATTTGAACATCTAGATCTGGTTGAGATGGCGGAAGAATTTCCATCGGTTCAGGATCAATTGGCATCGATGACAAAATAATGCGCTCACGCCAGCCACTGATTCTTCCATCAGAGCCAATCTCAAAGGGTTGGGATAACTCACAACGAATTTCTTCTCTTGCGTGATGAATTAAGAGCAGCCAAGTGGTCAATTGTGTCTGGTCTTCATTAACCATCTCTACAGGCTCTAAACCAGGCAACCAACCTTGTGAACGGTTATTCTCAACAGCGTCAATCGTACTGGGCCCCTTTGCAGATTTAGTAACTGGAGATAGAGATGCAATACCCGTGGCCTCATTACCAGTAGCAACCGCGATGGCAATATTTCCATCAGGATGAATTGTACGAGAGTAATTTTTTACATCATTTCGCTCCCACCCTAGTGGAGCAAGCTGCTCACGCAAAGCTTTCACTGTTTCCCCCACGCTACAAAGGGAGCAAACAAAGGTGGGTGGTTGGCTGTACAGTTCGTGCGGGCCATATAGCCTTGTAACACTGACGTAAGCAGCACGTCCTCTGTAAGGCCAAGTGAGGACAGTGCATTAAAAGCAGCGGCGGGATCATCGTGAAGAATGGTATGCATGGGACGGCCTCAGCAAGTTGACTTCCTAAAATTCTCTCTCATTTGAGGGAGAAAAACAAGAAGCAACCTGTCTTCCCATAATTCAACACCAAGCTTTTAATGCCCAACTTGATGAGGCCGCTACTACCCAGCCCAACAATCTCAATAAGCCATTGTTTTAGTAAAATTTATTGAAAATTTGAGCTAAGGATTGAGGGCCGGATCCAACCCCGGCTATTTGATGCAACAAATTTGCACTTTCTTTACCATGGACTCTTACCGGGAATGCAGGACAATAATTAGCTAGAAGCCAGTAAGTACGTGTAACACCATTAACAAAGCCAATATACAAGTCTCCATTGGGCTCACAGTGAGCTCCAACGTCGGCTAATGGCACGGGGTTGTTTACACCATGAGAAAAACCGGCAACTGCTCTTTTGTACTTGTAGTCAGAAGGCATCTGTGAACGGCATATGCAATTTGAAGCACGACTCTTTGGTACCGCTTTGCTAGCTTTAAGCCATGTATAATAAAAATTCTCGGCATCAAGATGTACCACAAAGAACTCGTGATTGATTGCACCTGGGGTCACCGACAAAAATCTGGGCTCATCGTTCGGTAACGAAACCTTCCAAACAGCTCTAAATAGATCGACTTTTACCAGAGTTGGCTCCTGAGGGTTTTCATTTGAATGCGCAGTTTTGCGCAGCCTAAGTAACTCCAAGCGACGGGATAGAGTGTAATGTAATAAATTTTTAAGCATAGCCAGCAAGCCTTAAAATAAAGGGCATTCCGCTATAATCATATAATAGAAATCATCTAAAAGCAGTGATATTCTGGCGAAATATAATCAACCTACCTATGCAGAATAAAACTTATCACACAATATTATAACCGCTAAAGCAAACAGCACTAAAGCTAGAAAGAGTTACTAGCGTGACATAGCAGACCATTCATTAACTACGGTTTAATTATTAAAATAATAAACGCCAAAAATAATAAGATCATTTTGATCTAAATAAGATTGAATTTAGTGCTTAGCCTTCACGGAGCACTAGACTTAGTTAGCGAATTGGGCCGTGCTTACGTTCATACCGCCATTTCAAAAAAAGCCCAGTACCAATAGGCACGCCGAGTACAGCGATAAGAATTGCAAATTCTATATAATAATTCATTTTCACAGCTCCTATACTGCTAATGATGCCTTATCTAAATGCATTCACAGTATTAACTGTAGCACCTTCAGGCATGAATATCTTTTAGGCGTGCTTGATAGTGACCTAGATGGACATTAGAAAAAGACGTTATAGCTCTATGCAGCGCCATTTTTTAGCGTTCAACTAGCAAGGCCTGCCAGCACCTTCAAGGTGCTGGCTGTGCCGCGCAGCGTAGTAGTTTATTAGTAACTACTAGTACGGATTTTATCGAAATCACTGAAAGCCTTATGCAGCTTGGCTCGCAGCGATATTTTAGAAAAAATAATGTCTCTGTTAATACGGTAGAACGTCCCTGTTAATACGGTAGTGCGTCTCTGTTAATACGGTAGTAATGACCGTTTAGACAGTATCAATTTGGGATGATTCGTGTCGGCGTTTTATGTTCGCCTTGGCAGCAACTCCCCGACCCTCGACCTTCACTTGCCAGCCATGCAGTTGATCAACTTCATGAAGAGCCTTGCGGATTCTCTCTCGCCTGCTGCGGTTTGTGGACGCAGAATTGCTGGGCGGCCCCCAGACCTTATCGGCTAACCGATCAAGTCGGATGCAATTACTACTACCTCGCCGCAACCACGCGGATAACCAAGCATGGGCAACGTGAGCTATATCACTATGCAACGCTCGACGCTCTACCAGTGACACATACACATGATGCCCGGACAGCGCCTCGGCAAATCGCGGGTTCAAGGCGATATGTAGCTGCCTCTCGGGGGTCTCGGCATATGACAGAAGTCGCATTGACCAGTCGTAACCGTATTTACGGACACGGCAGCCAACCATGCTAAGACGCTCTAGGCACTCCTTCAATCTATCGTATTCAGCTTTGCCGTCTGCCATACCTGCGGCCTGCAACAGCGCATAGCTGGTTGTTTTAATCACAGTGGCTTGATCCATCATCGCCATATCTTCAGGTTGCAGGTTTTGCCAGAGCTGTTTCGCCCTGCAATGGCTATTTCCGGCATGTAATTCCTGCCTGCCTAGTACACCAGCCAAAGCGATAGTTGCCAGCAACACAGATTGATCGCGACTATCCAGCGCCTGCCAGATGTTAAACTTTAGTTGCAAGTCACCTCGTGCCTCTTCGATAGTAAGGCCACCAGGGCGGCGGCCCCGATATACTGGGCGAAACAACGGAACAAGGCCAAAAGCTGGATCATGGCGAGCGTATTCAACACGTCCCCGACGTTCAACCAGTGTAGACATTCGCAGCCCGTTCCTTTTTGGCGTTTTCTTGTTTGGCTGCAGTTAATTCAACAGGTATTAATACGCCCCCTGCCTGGCGCTCATACCATCGATCATTTTGTTCTTCGCCATAATTCAGCTTGCTGTTACCGAACCGTAAAAAATGCTTACGGCGACCCTCATCAATCGGGCGACGATCAAAATAACGGTCACTCAGATGCTTAGCCTTCTCCTCTGTCATCCTTTCGACAAAACCACACCACCGAGCATTATCGATCAATGCTGAGGCGCCTCGGGCTGCATGCTGCTGGCCGACTTGACCGTCTCGTGTACTGCCTTTGTTCACATGGTGCAGATAGAGCACTGACGCTCCGCTGATGTAGGCAACCTGCTCAAGTCGAGAAACCAATTGGGCCATATCACCATTGCTATTTTCATCCAGATTATGAACCCGACTCAGAGTATCGATGATCACTAGGCGCGCCCCACGGCAGAACTCCAGTACCCTCTGCATGTGGCATTCATCCATAATATTGAGCCCCTTACCCATTATCGATTCCAACACCAGGTTTTCTGCTATTGAAGTTCTAGCGGCTTGATTCAGGTGTTTGCCAATGGCATGGACACGCAGCAGTAATGCTGCGTCTGGATCTTCGCCTGCTAAATAGATAACACGACCCGTTTTGAGTGGATTCAGCTTCAGAATGTCGCCACCAGCAACGCTGCATGCGATGCACATTGATGCTTCCAGCGCCCAGAAGCTCTTTCCGGTCGCGCCGGGTGCAACCAAAGCGCCCACAGTGCCTGAGAGAAAGCCAGACCAAATGAAATCAAGGGGTGGCGGCTCATTTTCAAATGCCCACATCAGATCAATCGCCATGTGTCACCCCTTATCACCACAGAGCTGATCACTATCCAACAGCCCGCCAATTTGGGAAGTACGGAAATAGAGGCGACGCCCGACCTTCAGCTTTGTCTTGTTGATTTCAGTTGCCCAAGGGTTATTTGAGCGCAGACTAATGCGCAGACCGTCTGGTGAACGGTCAAGAACATTGGCCAACTGAGGAAGGCTCAGCAAAGGGCCAAAACGTTCGAGAAGGGTGTCCTCGATATTCAATGTGTAATCCTCCGTAATTGATACTTGCCTTACGAAGATTATTAATACCGAGATGGTTTGTACACTCACGACAAATATTAAGATATTGAAAATAAAGAGTTAATCGCACTACAAGCGCACTGCAAGCGCATTAAACCGCACTATAAGCGCAACCTATAACCTCAGCTCATATCCAAGGAGTTTTATATTCAAAAATATTCTAAATACAGTAAATTATTCACTTTCAGTGCATAGAAATTATGGGAATGCAGATTAGTGCGATTTTTATTGCAGGCAGGATGTGTAAACGGTCCACCGCCAGCAAGCTGGCGGCATCCGTTTACAAGTAACTTACTCGCCCTGATGGGCTCGACGATGTTGGTATTCGAGTGGAATAGACTTTACAGGTCTGTTGTTATTGCGCCTTCAAGCGTCGCTGCTCAATGGCATCAAGCTGGCCTACTAGATCCTCTGCCCGAAGATGGGTGTATCTTCTCAACATCTGCATCGACTTATGGCCGCTAATAGCCACTACCTGCTGATCACTTAAACCAGCTTCAACTAATCTACTCACTGCCTCGTGGCGTAGATCATGGAAACGAAAGTTATCAAGCCCTGCCTTCTTCTTGGCTTGATTCCAGACCTTCGTATAGACGTAAGGGCCCCGCTTGCCTTCTTTGCCTGGCTCACCGAAAAACACTAGGTCGCAATCAAGTGGGCGCACCGGGTTATTCAGGGCCTGCTTGAACACCTCTGTCGCAGCTTGAGTTAGCGGCACAAGGCGGGCTTCGTTGTTTTTGGTGTCTGTGAGGCGCACCAGGCGGCGTTTAACATCTACCTGGCTGAGAGTAAGGGTTAGGATCTCCGACGAGCGCATGCCCGTCTCTAGGGCGATTCTGGCGATCCATGCAAGCATAGGGTTACTGTGCTGGCGTAACACGGCGAACAGCCGCCTCTCCTCCTCGAAGTCAAGACGTCTACTCCGTCCCTCGCCTGGGCTAGGTTTGCGGATATTCTGAACAGGGTTATAAGTCAGTCCCAGTCCCCACTCTTGAATAGACACTGTGAAGAGGTGGCCAAGTAGGGCAAGCTCTAGGCGCACGGTACTGGGGCTAATGGGCACTCCTCGGCGTCCCAAACTGTTTAAACGCTTATCACGGTAGTTGGCGACCAGTTCTGGCGTCAGGGCTGCTAAAGAGTATTTACCCAAATGCTCGATCAGCGTATTCGCCTTGAGACGTTCGCTTTTCTGGCTGCTGGGCTTTTTGGTAGGGGTAATATCGGCCAAGTAGCGCTTTAGCGCTGCTTCAAGCGTCATTCGTTCTGAGGCACTACGCTGGATATAAAGGCCGCGCACCATTTCGTCTTCAGTGCGGCGTGCCCAATCTTGGGCGTCACGTTTGGTGCGGAAGGTCTTTGCGATGGTTGGCCAACCCGACTTTCGGATGACGGCTTTCCAAGTTGCTGAGGGGGTCTTGACGATGGTGGCCACAAAAAATCTCCAGGGTCTGAAAGATCGGCACTGTACCGAAACTGTACCCTTGGACTAGGGGACTCACCAGAGATAATTGCTAACTAACTGATTTTAATGGTGGGCCCAGTAGGACTTGAACCTACGACCAAGGGATTATGAGTCCCCTGCTCTAACCAACTGAGCTATAGGCCCGAAAAGCGTGCATATAATAGCGAATGTGGGGGGGCGAGGCTACCCCTTGGTACGCTATCTTACGGCGTGATCGGCATTTTTTCGGCACTAATTGGCGGCGCTGGGGTCTGGTGGTGAATGCTTCTATGGAGAACCGCTTTGAAAGCTTTGATGGCTCTTTTCCCGCTGCTGTTGGCGCTGCCGGTGCAGGCGGATTGGCAGCTCGATCCTGGCCAATCCCAGGTGCAGGCGTCGATTACCCAACTGGATGGCGAGGCCCCGCAAACCCATCACCATCAGGTGAATAACTTGCAGGGCGATATTGCAGCCGATGGCACGCTGCGCCTGCCGCTGCGCTTGAGCCAAACCAACCTGCTCGACCGCTTTGGAGAGCTGCCGCCGTGGGTGGGCATGCTGGCGAACACCCCGCTGGTGACGCTGTTGGCGCAAATGCCGCCGGAGCGGTTAGACGGCTTGGATATTGGCGAGTCGATGGTGGAAACCCTCACCTTTCGGGTGCAAACCGATCTGATCAATCAGGAAGAGGTGGTGCCGCTGCGCTTTACCCGCGAGGGGTTGAACGAGGTGCGCGTGACTCACGCCGAACCCATGGCGTTGGATGGCAACGCGCTGATGGCTAACAGCACGGTGCGCACCGTGCTGTCGATGCTGGGCTACCAGCAGATCGATGAGCATGTGCCCGTCACGCTAAATGCGCTGCTGGTGAACCGTTAACGTTGGCTTAGCCACTTA
>JAUVQU010000065.1 GCA_030597965.1 Cellvibrionaceae bacterium | reverse complement strand
TCGAAACCTTCGAAGGCCAACACGGTCGCCGCCCGCGCATGCTGGTTTGCAAGATGGGCCAGGACGGTCACGACCGTGGTGCCAAAGTCATCGCCACCGCGTTTGCAGACGTAGGTTTTGATATCGACCTGTCGCCAATGTTCTCTACGCCGGAAGAAGTCGCCAAGCAGGCGGTTGAAAACGACGTACACGTTGTCGGTGTTTCCTCTCAAGCTGCAGGTCACAAGACGCTGGTACCAGAACTGATCGCCGAATTAAGCAAGCAAGGTGCTGACGATATTATCGTTGTAGCCGGTGGTGTAATTCCTAAACAGGATTACGACTACCTGTACGAAGCGGGTGTTAAAGGCATTTTCGGACCTGGAACCAAGATCCCGGTTTCAGCGCGCAAGGTACTGGATGCGGTGAACGAAGCACGCAGCAAGTAGAAGCCATTAGTAACGTGTTTTGTTAATGTCTTTAAAGAGCCTCCTTCATGGGGGCTTTTTTACTTCTGGTAGAATAGAGTCACGCCTCACAATAAAAGCCTGACGACTTAATAAAGAGAACACATGAGCAACATTGATCTTGATCTTCTGCGCCAGGGTAATCGACGCGCACTGGCAAAAGCCATCACTCTGGTTGAGAGTAAACTTGACCAGCACCGCACTGATGCACAGGAGATCCTGGAAGAGATCTTGCCGGAAACTGGCAAGAGTATTCGCATCGGTATTTCCGGTATACCCGGTGTTGGTAAATCAACGTTTATTGAGGCGTTTGGTCAGCATCTGATAGCACAAGGCCACAAGGTTGCTGTCCTGGCCGTCGATCCCAGCTCTCCCCTGCGTGGCGGCAGTATTCTCGGCGATAAAACCCGTATGGAAATGCTCTCACGCGAAGAGAATGCGTTTATTCGTCCTTCCCCCTCAGAAGGTGCTCTTGGCGGTGTCGCCCAAAAAACCCGTGAAACCATGCTGCTCTGCGAGGCCGCCGGGTACGACATCATTCTTGTGGAAACCGTTGGTGTCGGTCAATCTGAATATGAAGTCGCCGCCATGGTCGATTTCTTCCTGGTATTAATGATCCCCAACGCAGGCGATGAACTACAGGGCATTAAGCGCGGCATTATGGAGCTGGCTGATTCGCTGGTGATCAATAAAGCCGACGGTGAGAGCGTAAATCTTGCCAGAAAAACCAAGTCCCATTATCAAAATGCCTTCCACCTGATCAAAACGGGAAACTTCTGGAACCCCAGAGTGCTCACTTGCTCTGCTCTGGAAAAGAATAACATCAGCGATGTCTGGGATATGATTTGCGAATACAAATCCGCCGCCGTCGAACACAATTTTTTCCACGAAAAAAGAGCCAATCAAAATGCCGAATGGCTAAAAAAGTTGATTCACGAATTAATCGACATGCGCCTGAATCACAGTACTGAAGTACAGGCCACTATGCCCGAGCTACAGCGTAAAGTGATCAATAACAGCACAACACCCTATAAGGCGGCCAAGCAAATCGTCGACCTACTGTAAGATTGAATATTTTAGGTGATTCAGTTGAGGGGCCACCAGTAAACAATAAAAATATGGCAAGCCATGTGGAACCTATAACCCACGGCTCCGACAATATGGAACTTTGACTTTGAGTAAACACCCTTTTATTACCCTCAACACTACTGTTCCAGAACAATGGATTGACTACAACGGTCATATGAATACCCGACATTATGCGGATCTTATTTACGATGCCCATCTGGCTTTTACTGATACGTTGCAGCTTGCCAAGGAATACACAGATCGCACTCAAAGCTCCAAAGCAACCGTTGAGACGCATACTCTGATTGAGCGAGAACTAAGACTGAATGACTCTATTGAGGTCCATTCCTGGGTGGTCGGTTTTGATAATAAAAGACTGCATACCTTCCACGAAATTTACTGCACCAATGGAGACTATCGTGCAGCTGCACGTGAATTTATGGATGTGCACTTTAATTTAGAGACCCGTCGCTCAACAGACTTTCCCAAGAGGGCAGCATTACACCTACAGGGCATTGTCAATCAATGTTCACACTTACCACGACCTTCTGGTTACAGTGGTCGTATCGCTCTGCCGGAGAAATAATGGATCACAACACTCTTAGTAAGAAGCTGAATCAATTCTTTGAGTCACACCTTTCACTAACTCAACACATGGGCATGAAGGTAAAGCACTACGATGGTCAATCGTTAACCCTTGCGGCACCTTTAGAACTGAACCTGAATGATAAGCTCACCGCGTTTGGCGGCAGTTTATATAACATGGCAGTGATGACGGCCTGGGGGATGGTCTATTTGAAAACTCAGGAAGCTGGCATTGTATGTAATCAGGTCGTCACGCAGGGAAATATTAATTACCTGATGCCTGTGACCGACGAAATCATCTCCATCTGTCACGCACCCGAGCAGAAAATTATTGATCAATTCTTAAACGATTTTTACGACACAGGCAAAGGTAAAATAAAGCTTTCATCCACTATCCTATCCCACGGAAAAACCGCTGTTGAATTTCAGGGACAATATGCCATTCTGAAATTAGAAAAAGACAGTAAAGTTAATAATCTGCTCTAGAGATCAAAAACCAGCTGGCGCATAATACTCTTCAATTATAGTTACTTACGGTTAATGGAATGCCAAGAAAGACATTAAAGCGCTGGATTCCAGACCCCCAGGAGTTTAAGAAACGTCCTGGGTTACAGTTCCTGGGTAAACTACTGGAAGACCCCAACCTCTTTCACCTCAACCGCAACTCGGTGAGCAAAGCCTTCTCCATTGGTTTATTTGTCGCTTTTTTACCTATTCTTGGGCAAATGCCCTCCGCAGCCCTATTATCTCTGATCTTTCGAGCCAACATGCCGATTGCTGTAGCACTCGTCTGGATTAGCAATCCGCTTACCATGCCGCCTATTTTTTATGCCTGCTATGAATTTGGTCGCTGGATACTTGACCGCCCACCCATCGAGTTCTCTGTCACCCTTTCAGTGGATTGGTTTCTGACTGAATTCCCGCAGCTTTGGCAGCCACTCGTAACAGGCTGCCTTATCAGTAGTATAATTTTTGCGGCTATTGGCTATTTTGGAATGCATTATATTTGGCGCTGGCAAGTAATACGCAACTGGGAAAAACGACAGAAAACCAGGCTCAATCGAAAACAAAATGCTGATAACGAGTCTAACAAGACTTAACCATAAACTTTTATCCTAGAAACCGCAGATTTTATAACTGCCTTTAATTAACTGATTTTGTGAACAAATCAAACCTCCCCATTGATAGCCACTAACACCAAATTCAGTTTCTATGGTGAACCAATCGTAGCCGTTCATTTCAACCCCTGTATTAATGACGAGTATGACCGGGGTATTTTCTCCAAAGCTTGCAATCACAAAGTAATGTCTTCCAGGGCCAAAGCGCACCATCCCTCCGTAAGATAGGCCAGGCTGTATAACCAGAGCAGAGGTCCTTTTGTGATTAACAGCGGGGTTACTTTGCATAGACTCAAAACCGTCTAATGCTATACCGCCCTCTTCATAAATATCCTCACAATATTGCGAGCAGTCACCAGCATAAACGCCACTGACCGCAAACAATATGTACAGTAAACTGCAACTTAACTTTTTTCACAGAACAAGCACCGGCAATACAATCAATCGTAACGTAGAGCTTCAGCAGGCTCGATTTTAGCTGCACGCCACGCTGGATAAATTGTCGCTAAAAAACTTAATAACAGCGCAACAAACCCAACCATTAAAAAGTCGCTCAACCAAATTTCTACCGGCACATAACTCACCGGGTAAATATCCGAGGTCAAGAATTGAAAGCCGAGTAAATACTCTAATCCACTCACTATCATTTGAGCACTTTGACTACCAAGGTAACCTAACAATAGCCCTCCAGCTGTACCTAAGGCGCCAATCAATGTGCCTTGCACCATAAAGATACGTGTAATAGTCGAACGGCTTGCACCCAAAGTTTTTAAAATAGCGATATCAGATTGTTTATCTACAACCACCATCACCAATGTCGATACCACATTAAAGGCCGCGATACCGACAATTAAAAACAGTAACAGGCCGACAAGGTTTTTGGACATTTGAATAGCGTGAAATAAATTGCCATGGGTGCGCGTCCAATCCGTGCCGTAGTAACCGTAAGGCAGTGATCGCACTTGCCGATAAACATATTGGGGGGCATCGAATAAATCTTTTGTTTTTACCCGAACACCACTCACCCGACCGGGAAACGCTGATAGCTGACTGGCCTCATCTAAGTTCATAATCGCCAGGTTATGATCTAATTCAGTGCCCGACTCAATAAGACCCAATACCGTTAGGGGTTTTATTTTTGGTAGCGCACCACGCCCCTTATTAGACGGAACCAATAAGGTCAATTTTTTGCCAACTTCAATATTCAGCGCTTTGGCTATACCGGCACCAATAATAATGCCGCCACTCTGCTCCAACAGGGTTAACGCTTGCGCATCAATAAATTCATCAACACGTGACACACTGCGCTCTTGTTGCAGATCAATGCCGTATACCGCAACCGGTTTAACCTCTCGGCGATAACTCAACATGGTTTGAAGCGATACAAAGGGAGCGGTAGCAACAAAATCTCCGCTGATCTCTAGCTCGGCACTCAATGCCTGCCAATCTTCAACACCATAACGATGCTCAATCGTACCGTGGGGCATAATCCCCAATATTCGCTCCTTCAACTCACGCTCAAATCCATTCATGACCGACAGTACGGTCAACAACAAGCCGACACCCAGCGTTAAACCTAAAATGGAGATGCCAGAAATAAAAGACACGAACTGCGAACGCCTTCTTGCCCCCGCAAAGCGCATCCCGATAAACCAGGTCAGACGATGAGAGCTCATTAAAGCGTTGTATCCGCTGTTAACTTGCCATCCTCAAGTCTAACGACTCGATCCATGGTATTGGCGAGCTGCTCATCGTGTGTAACGATGATGAAACTGGTTTCGCGCTGCTCACTCAACTGCGCCAATAAATCCATAATGGACGATGCGGTATTACGATCAAGGTTACCGGTAGGTTCATCCATTAACACGCAGGCAGGCTCATTGGCGAGCGCCCTTGCAATAGCCACACGTTGACGCTCACCTCCCGATAATTCGCTGGGTTTATGATCTAACCGATGACCTAACCCCACTTTTCCCAATAATTCCTGCGCTACCGTTTTAGCAATGGCTTTACTTTTCCCTCCAATCATTATGGGTAGCGCAACATTTTCTTGCGCGGTAAATTCACCCAATAAATGATGGAATTGATACACAAACCCAAGGTACTTATTTCTCAAATTACCGCGCTCATTATCCGAGAGTATTGAGAAAGGTTTACCCAATAAAGAAACTTGCCCTTCTGAAGGTTGATCCAACCCACCCAACAAATTAAGTAACGTAGACTTACCGGAGCCCGACTGTCCGACAATAGCCAGCCGCTCTCCTCTCGACAACTGTAAGTCCACACTCTTCAACACCTCAACCGAGCTAGGCCCCTGATCATAAGTTTTACTTAACCCTGCGCATTCAAGAGCAAAGGTGGCACTGGAGGAATCTGTCATTGCATCACTCATTTAACACTAACTTATTAGTAACCGTTCAGCTCACATCCGTATTGCCCCATAGCTGTCTCAAAAAATGGTCATTTACACTTGTAAAATCACATTTTTCACCTTGCTCTAAGGCAATGCGGAAGCAATCTGAACAGTTACAGACATGCTGAATAGTTACACTTATTATTCGTATCGTAAAGCTTCGGCCGGCTCAATTTTAGCCGCTCGCAAAGCAGGGTAAAGCGTCGATAGAAAGCTCAAACACAAACCGACAAGCACCACTAAAATCACCTCAGGCCATTGCAATTCAGAAGGCATGTGGCTGATAAAATACACGTTCGGATCAAACACCATCAAGCCCGTCAGGCTTTCCCAAAAAGCAATAATGTCGCCAATATACAGAGCGCCCAGAACGCCTAATATTGTACCCGTGAAAATGCCTGTCGCACCGATCACAAAGCCCTGAACAACAAAGATCGACATCACTTGCCGCTGTGTTAAACCCAATGTGCGCAATACCGCGATATCGGTTCGCTTATCCGAGACCATTAAGACCAAGCTGGAAATAATATTAAACGCAGCTACAGCCACAATTACCATCAACAATACCGAAACCACAGTCTTTTCCATTTTAACTGCAGAGAACAACGCGCTTTGAGTCTTCGACCAATCCTGGCCGACTATATTCTGTGAGCTGAATTGATTACTCAACGACTGAATTTTTTTATTTAATTGATTAACGAGGTTTTCAGCGCCGTACATATCCGCACTATAAACCGCGAGACCGGTGACTCCATCACCTTGCCGCAGTAATTTTTGAGTGTCATTTAGGTGCATTAAAATCAAACCTTGATCTGCCTGACCCCCAACCTCAAATACACCAACAATAGTAAAACGCTTCATCCTGGGAAATATACCCGCAGGGGTAATTGAGAGCTGCGGAAGAGTAAGTTCGATTTTATCGCCAGTAGTCACACCCATAGAACGAGCTAATAAGCGACCAATAACAACATTGTACTCCCCAGCCTGAAGCGCCCCCAAGGAACCTACCAGCATATTATTCGTCAGTGTTTGCCCCATGTGCTCATCAGGCAATATTCCTTTAAGTTGCACACCATGCATACTGCGTTCATAGCTGATCATGCCAAACCCCTCTGAATAGGGCTCAACCGCCAACAAATCAGGCTCTTTTTTGAACTCGGCAGACAGTTGCTGCCAATGCTGTATGGGTGCATCCGCCTGGAAAACCCCATGGGGAATCACTTTAAGTAAGCGCTGCTTAATCTCGAGGTCAAAGCCGTTCATCACCGACATAACCACAATCAAAGCCAACGCGCCTAAAGCCATACCGACGAGAGAAAAACCACTCACAAACGAGATAAATTGGTTGCGTCGTTTTGCGCGGGTATAACGCAGACCAACAAACCGACTGACCATCGTGCGCTGAAGAAAAGAAGGGGGGGAATTCATACCCACATTAAACCGAATCTGCTGCTGAGTTGGAAGCTTTGTCTGAGTTCACAAGTTAAAAAGCAAATAAAGACAGGGTTTTTTCGCACTGTTAAACTGATGCCATATACATTGCCGCTCAATAGCCAGTTTCCATACAGTTAGTTAACCCATAAATAGGAGCGTGATAATACAATGACGTTTAAATATTTCCTTATAGCCTTACTGGTATCTCTACCGCTTGGTAATCTTTATGCGGAAGTTATTCAAGTTCCCCTCGGGCAACAAGCCAGTGAGTTAAAAACCTTAAAGCGCCCCACTCTTGGTATGACTAAAAACCAAGTGGAGACTGAATTTGGCAAACCCGCAAGCTGGAGCGACCCCAAAGGTGAACCACCTATTTCTAAATGGGAATATGGCCAATTCGTCGTATATTTTGAATCTGAATACGTTATCCATGCCGTCCTCAAACACACACCAAAACCAGAAGAGACAGTAAACACACAATAACTAACTGGTATCTCAGGAGCGACTCGCGTGAATATAGGCTTACTCATTATTGGTGATGAAATTCTTAGCGGCAGACGCTGTGACAAGCATTTACCAAAAATGATTGAAATACTGCAAGCACGCGGACTTACTTTAAGCTGGGCACGTATCGCCAGTGATGATCCAGCACTACTCGTACGAACCTATCGTGAAAGTTTTGAAGAAAGCCGTAAGCACAACACCATCGTTTTCAGTACCGGTGGTATTGGTGGCACACCCGATGATTTAACACGTGAAGCCGTCGCCAAAGCACTGGACAGCAGCACTGAACGTCACCCGGAAGGCGTTAAAATACTCGAAGAATTTGTAAAACAATTTGACCGGAAATTAACTGAGGAGCGGTACCGAATGGTGACCTTCCCCAAGGGTTCCAGCCTAATTCCTAATCCCATCAACACCATTCCTGGTTTCAGTATTGAGCGCCATCATTTTGTTCCCGGCTTCCCAGAAATGGCTCACCCGATGATTGAGTGGGTACTTGATAATACCTACCCGGAATTGACTAACAGCCAATACACGGAACAGGCCCTGATGCTATTTGATACCTATGAGAGCCGGATCATTCCACTGATGGAGTCATTACTGCAGCAATGGCCACAAGTGAAGATTTTCAGCTTGCCCATCATAAATCAGCCAACCCCCCAAATAGAGCTGGGTGCAAAGGGTCAAACAGCGGAGGTAAAAGAGGTCATGAGCGCCATGAAACGGCAGCTCAAAGAATTAGGGGTTCGCTGGGAGAGAATTTAACCGGTAAAACCATTTTTAACATGGCTTCTACCAACTCATTTAATTTTGTCTTAAAAAATCATCCACCAACGGCATTAAATAGGCATTCACATCTTCGTCATTAAGCTCTTTGGGGTTCTCGTACCACCAGCCACCAATAGCCGTCACAGCTCCCAGACTAACACCCAAAGCTTTACTGACCAAAAGCATCAACTCAACCTGGTCCTCGACACCACAATCAATGGCAAGATAGCGCAGCACATCAGACACGCTGGCACCCGCTCGAAACCGGCTCTGAACTTCAACAATGTGATTTGACTGCGACATAGAAAACACCTGATTATAAAATATGCAAAAAAAAGCAGGCCACAGGCCTGCTTTTTTTCAGTGCGGAAAGATTCCAGTCTTATTTCTTAGACTTAACAACCTTATCCAGCTTAGCACTTACTTCATCAATCTTACCTTTGAAGTCAGAAAGAGGCGTTAAATTCTCTTTGAAATCCTCAAATTTAGCTTCAAGCTTTTCACGACTGTCGCTGAATTTATCTTCAGCATCACTCTGTACAGTCTCACCACGCTCCGCCAAATCATCGAACAACTTCTGGCTGTCTTTGTTCAACTGCTCAATTTGCTTCTTTACTTCGTCAAACGAACGACCGTAAGCACCCAAGCTCGCCAACCATACTTTCTTGGCAGACTCTTGCAGCTTTTCCATAGACTCTTCTACTTGGTTTACTTGCTTCTTCTTACTAGTCTTCTTTGCTTTAGCCATGATAGTTCCCTTATTAAAGATAATGTTGTACACAATCATTAAATCGTTCTGCTTTAAAGAACCTCTCCACAAACCCCTTCAAAGCACCCTATACCTCAAGACCTATACCTCAAGATTTGCAGCGCAGATATTTCGTGCGCTCACTTATCTTGTGAATAATATTAGGCAATATAATTAGAATTCCCACCCTAATTAGAATTCGCTTTCTATTTCATCGTTAAGGGCACCTCTATTAATTATAGCCATGCTAAATGTAAATCAAGAAAATCTAATCAACTGCTGCCAATAAATCATCCAGTTCACGAACGGTACTCAAAACCTCAGCACCTACGGTTATACCCTGAAAACCAAAATTACGCGCGGCATCTACATTGGCCTGATAATCATCCAAAAATACGACACGATCAGCGTCCATTCCACCCAGCTGATCAAGCGCTAGCCGGTAGATACGTGAATCAGGTTTGCGCACACCAACACTGCTTGAATCCACGACAAAATCGAACAGCTCATCAACCGGGATCAATGAGCGCCAGCCCTCCCCAAATTCAATAACGTTATTGGTAATAATACCGGTAATATAGCCCTCCTCCTTAAGCGACCTTACTCGCTCAACTAAAGGTAATCGGTTATCAGCACCGGCGTTATTTCCTGCCATTTTCCCGAAGAGCTCATAAATATCCACCTGAAGATTAAGCTGTTGGCCTATGGCTAGAATCTGATTGCGAGCATGCTCTAAACTAATTTCTCCACGCTCAAGCTGATGCCAGGGATGGTCTCCATCAAGCCCGTAAGTGCCAAATACAATATGGCTAATCTCTTCCGGCGTAACACCCAAATCCTCACCATAAGCATGCACGGCATGAAAAGGGGAATCAGTAAAGACACCACCAAAATCAAACAGTACGGCTTCAATCTTTGTAGCCATCACTCTACCCCTCCAATTTTTCTTCACATACTTTCAATTGCTGATCAACGAATGGGACACTGAAATTTTCAATTGTTCCGAGTCCGGCCTTTTCCATGGCATAAAATTTACACTCTAAAATGATGGCATACCGAACCAGTGCAAAAAGGTCATAGTAATCGGAATCATCTATCGGCAAACCCGTCTGTAAATGCCACTGATCATAGATTTCAGACAGCGCTGGCAAGCCTCCCAGCCTCTCCACACCAAAACCGACGCTATTAACGTAATCAATCCAATACCACCAGCTAACGTCCTGTAATGGGTTGGCAATAACCGCCATTTCCCAGTCAATAACAGCGTTGGGCTTTAAATCCTCCCAGATGATATTACCCACGCGTGAATCACCCCAACACAAACGCCGTGAACCACCAACGGGCATGTTTTTATTGAGATAATCTACGGCATCCCTCAAAACAGGTGCCATTTTCTCGCGTATTTCATCAGTGATCAGCGCATTGAATTTATTGAGTTCCCACTGCACGGGTGATTCACCATCAGCCGAGGTTGGAATACTGCTAACATCATAATCAGTAAGATTAATAGCGTGAACTCTCGCTATGCTTTCGAGACCGTTTTTCCACATGATTCCACGATCGTCATCACTGAGTTCTGTCACCCAGCTGCCAAACGCATAGGGTGGGTTATCCGTTGGAATCCGTCCATCAACAAAGCCCATGACATAGAAGTCGCTGCCTACAAGTGTCTTATCCGCCTCATAGCCTAATAACGGGGGTACCGGGATACCATTTTCACCCGCCATTTTCATCAAATTGTATTGCAGTGGCAGATCGTGATCAGAGAATATCTGACTGTCCAGTGGCACCATACGGCAAATAAAATCCTGCTCGACGCCTTTATTCATTGTTTTAAGTATCAGGCTGACACTGCTTTCACCATTCCCCTCAGGGAAACTCAAGTCGCCCAGAGTCAACTGATCGGCACCGGGGAGTTTTTCCCGCAACCAACTTTCCAAGTTCAGACGAATATCTTCCAAATTACCCAAGTCATGCTTTGCCATTATTTCAACTCCAATCGTTTTTTGAAGACTGCTCGCTCGTATTACTGTGCGCCGTCAAAAAAGTCTTTGAATCCAGAAGGTGTGTGACGGCCAATAACTATTGACTCTAATGTTCCCAAACCCCGCAAAGTGTTCTCACCTATTTTGAGGGTAGTTTTGCCCACCTCATGAATATGAATAAACTGACGATCCACCTCATTAATTTCATTCAGATTCCACTCTTCACGCCCGGTTTCCAGTTCACCTTTCCAGTAACCGTGTCCCCACTCTTCATGGTTATAACC
>JAUVQU010000017.1 GCA_030597965.1 Cellvibrionaceae bacterium | reverse complement strand
GCTATGGAAAGATGGTTACGATTTACGCTCAGTTCTGCCAAAAGCCACTTATTACAGGCATCGTTTAGATCTTCTTGAGCATGGTATCAATATAGATTTGCGCAAGGAGTCTCTGGATCGCTCAAACGTAGTGCCACTGGTTAGAGTCCTAGAAGCCACGCCTGTATCCATTCTAGATTGGGCATTTAAAGAGAATCTTGTGCATTCTTCAGCAAGGATTTGATCACGGCCGATCAAGTAAAAAACAAATAGACGCCTTTAAGAATTAGCTCAATAGAGTGCGTGTTTGTAGTGGCTGGTGGCAGTAAGCAGGCGGAGCCTGCACGTACCAGCCACAACACCTTATAAATATGGGCATACGCTGTATATACTGCTTAATAGCAAACTTGACTTTTCCCATGCAAATATACGACTTCGCATAATGTATATTATGTTAAATTGAATAATTGTAGGCTAGATGGATTATCTGTAGCTGTTCATTCTTTGGTATTAAGAGCCCCTGCCCAGAGTTTCATATGATAAGGTCTTCCGTTATCACAATTACGGTTAGCACCGCTCCGTAGACATTTAAAACCTGCGCACCAGAGGAAACTTATGTTCCGTAGCTCGAAAATATTATTGATTGGATTGGCTCTGCTTATCCCACTTCAGTCAGCAGCTAAACAAATAACTCAGCCGTTTGTATTTGATGAGTCTTATTCGCGCCAAGCTGTTGAGATACTAAAAGGTTTGAGTCGCACCCATTATCGTCAGCTGGAAATAAATGATCAGTTTTCATCTGATTTGCTCGATACCTATATCGAGCAATTTGACCCCACCAAATCATATTTTCTGAAAGCGGATATTGAGTCCTTTGAAAGGTATCGTTTAACGCTCGACGACAGCTTTATAGAAGGCGATTTAACCCCTGTTCAAACGATGTATAACGTCCACCATTTACGAATAACTGAGCGCTTGCAGTGGATTATTTCATTCTTGCAGTCTGACAAGGTTAAATTTGATTATACAGTCGATGAATTTATCGACTTTTCCTATGAAGACCACCAGTGGCCGGCCAGTAATACAGATGCAGATGAACGCTGGAGAAAGCGCTTAAAGTCCAATTTACTCAGTATTCGCCTTGCGGATGACTCTGAAGAGGATGGATTAAATACCCTGCTTAAGCGTTATGAGTATCAGTTAAAGAGGGTTCAGCAAGATAATGTGGACGAGGTCTTTGAGCGCATGATGAATGCAGCAGCCTCCCTATATGGTCCTCATACCAGCTATCTGTCCCCCAGGACCCTCGAAAACTTTAATATCAATATGTCACTATCTCTGGAAGGTATTGGCGCTGTTTTAAGGTTTAAGGATGATTACACTGAAATTGTCAGGTTGATACAGGCAGGCCCCGCTGATAAGCAGGGTGCGCTTAAGCCTTCAGATAGGATTGTGGGTGTCGCTCAAGGCGTAGATGGAGACGTGATCGATATTGTTGGTTGGAACCTGGATGATGTTGTTCAACTTATTAGAGGCCCCGCTGGCACGATCGTCCGCTTAGCGGTGATACCCGCTATTTCAGCCGATAGCAGTAGTCGACGTGAAATTTTGATTAAGAGAGCAAAGGTTAAGCTTGAGGAACAGGCGGCTCAAAAGGCTCTCGTCGAACTGACCGATGGCGAGGATATTTTTAAAGTTGGAATCATTGACCTGCCCAGTTTTTATTCTGATTTTGAGGCGCGTAGAAAAGGTGACCCTAACTACAGAAGCACCACAAGAGATGTGGACGCCCTTCTTCGGGAGTTGGTCGCTGAAGGTATGGACGGTCTTGTATTAGACTTGCGCAACAACGGTGGAGGCTCTCTAACTGAAGCTACATCCTTAACGGATCTCTTCGTCGATTACGGGCCAGTTGTACAGATACGAGAGGCAGACGAATCGGTTTCTCGAAATCAGCGCTCCAGGAGGCGTGCGGCTTACCGTGGGCCACTTGTTGTTTTGACCAACAGGCTGAGTGCATCCGCTTCAGAGATTTTTGCGGGGGCAATTCAGGATTACCAGCGTGGATTAATTGTTGGCTCACAAACATTTGGAAAAGGAACCGTCCAGTCCATGGCGCGCATGAACGAAGGGCGTATCAAAGTAACCAGTTCGAAATTTTATCGGGTGTCCGGTGATAGCACCCAGAATCGAGGCGTTATACCCGATATACAGTTCCCTTTTCTGGTAGACCCTGAAGAGGTCGGTGAGAGCTCCCATGAGCGCGCCCTTCCCTGGGATAAAATCCACCCTGTTCCACATGACTACTACTTTTCTTTTGATCGAATTGTCGACGATATTAAGATTAAGCACGATGAACGACGGGTTATTGATCCGGATTTTGAATTCCTTGAAGCTCAGTTGCGGAGAGCCAAATCCCAAAAAGATAAGAAGACTCTCTCATTAAATGAAGAAAAAAGACAAGATGAAAAAGAGGCTTTCGAGGCTGAAAGCTTGAAGTTAGAAAATAAACGCCGCCTGGCCAAGGGCTTAGAGATCTATGAAAGCATCAAAGCTTTGCGAGACGAGCAGGAAGAAAAAGTTGAGGAGAGTGTATCCGAGCCTATGAAGAAAATTGACACGGTAAACGATACCCTGCTCTTGGAGTCAGCTTATATTCTGATCGATATGATTAACTTGCTCGAAGATGACTCGGCTAATGGGCTTGCGCACTTTTAATGAATATTATTTCCTTCAATACAAACAGTATACGCATGCGAATTCATCAGCTTAAAGTGCTGATAGAAACACATTCGCCTGATTTTATAGGCATTCAAGAAAGCAAAGTGAATGACCCTGACTTCCCTGTCGACGAAATCAGAGCGCTTGGCTACGAGCCCTTTTTCCATGGCCAGAAAACACATTATGGGGTGGCTTTATTGACCCGATGCCCAGTGTTAAGTGTGCAGAAGGGTTTTCCTGGGGAGCCTGAGGATGCGCAGAAACGCTTTATTGCTGTGCGCTGTAAATCACCTCTGGGGGGTGAGATTACCGTAATAAATGGTTATTTCCCTCAGGGTGAAAATATTAACCATGAAACGAAATACCCCAACAAGCGCGATTATTACAATAACCTGCAGGCTTACTTAAGCGCTGAGTGCTCCCCCTCTGATCAAGTCATTGTTATGGGAGATCTCAATGTATCCCATACTGACCTGGATATAGGTATTGG
Organism: Cellvibrionaceae bacterium; assembly: GCA_030597965.1. GTDB lineage: Bacteria > Pseudomonadota > Gammaproteobacteria > Pseudomonadales > Cellvibrionaceae > JAUVQU01. The sequence continues at coordinate 17,176 of JAUVQU010000017.1, read as the reverse complement.
GGAAGATAATCGAAAGCGTTGGCTGCGGACCGGTAAGTGCAGTTTTCAGCCTGAGGAGCGAGAGTGGATGAATCGACTGCTTGGTTGGGGTTTGAAGGATACCTTTAGGGAGCTCTACCCTGACGAAAGCAATTTGTTCAGCTGGTTCGATTATCGCAGTAAAGGCTTTGATCGAGAGCCTAAGCGAGGCTTAAGGATTGATTTTATTCTGGCATCAGAAAATTTGATGGGCCGCTGCATTGATGCGGGTATTGATTATGAGGTCCGAGGTATGGACAAGCCTTCTGATCATGCGCCTATATGGTCAAACTTCAATTAAATCAATTGGTTATGTTTAATATCTAATGTTAATTAGACGCCTAAAGGATTACTTCAACCAAGACGGTTTTAATAATAAAACCCAAAAGGCATAGTCCTAAGACTAAAAATAGGATCATTGTGCCAAAGCGCCCTGCTTTGGATGTTTTGGCCAGATCCAAGATGATAAAAATCATGAACAGAACCAGTCCACCTATCCCGAGGGTTAATGACCATTCCTCAAAAGTTTCAAAATCCATTGGTTTTCCCCTCAGTCTAAATATGTTTCAGGCAAAAAAAAGACCGGCATTGCCGGTCTTTTCACTGCTAGAGTGGCTTAAAGCATGCCGTCTAGCTCTGGAACAGCATCAAACAGATCAGCAACAAGACCGTAATCAGCTACCTGGAAAATAGGCGCCTCTTCGTCTTTGTTGATCGCTACGATCACTTTACTGTCCTTCATGCCTGCAAGGTGCTGAATCGCACCAGAGATACCCACGGCAATATACAGGTCAGGAGCAACGATTTTACCTGTTTGACCCACTTGCATATCGTTAGGAACAAAACCGGCATCAACAGCGGCACGCGAAGCACCTACCGCAGCGCCGAGCTTATCAGCAACTTTGTACAGCATTTCAAAGTTGTCACCGTTCTGCATGCCGCGACCACCAGAAATAACGATGCTGGCTGCGGTTAGTTCTGGACGGTCACTCTTAGCCAGTTCTTCACCAACAAAAGTTGATACGCCAGCGTCAGTAACGGCAGATACGGCTTCAATGGCAGCGGAGCCGCCTTCAGCGGGAACACCGTCAAATGCCGTGCCGCGAACGCTAAGCACCTTGATGGCATCAGAGCTCTGCACAGTAGCAATTACGTTACCCGCGTAGATTGGGCGCTTAAAAGTATCCGCGCTTTCTACAGAAATAATGTCTGAGATAGCCTGAACATCAAGCAGTGCCGCTGCACGTGGTGCAATGTTCTTACCGTTTGAAGTGGATGGCGCAAGAATGTGAGTGTAGCTCTTGCCCACTTCAGCAACTAAAAGAGCAACGTTTTCGGCCAACTGGTGGGCGTAAGCCGCATTGTCGGCAACCAATACTTTAGCAACCCCATCAACTTTAGCTGCAGCGTCTGCAGCGCCAGTACAATCACTACCTGCCACCAAAACGTCAATGTCGCCACCAATGGCTTTGGCTGCGGCTACAACGTTCAATGTAGCAGCGTTGAGGCTAGCGTTATCATGTTCAGCAATTACGAGAATAGTCATCAGAATACCTTCGCCTCATTTTTCAGTTTGTCGACAAGTTCAGCTACATCTGCAACCTTAATACCCGCTTGACGCTCGGCTGGCGGCTCAACTTTCAGTGTTTGAACACGTGGAGAAGCATCTACACCCAGCTCTTCAGGTGTGGTGGTGTCCAGCGGCTTCTTTTTGGCTTTCATGATGTTAGGCAAAGAGGCGTAACGTGGCTCGTTCAAACGTAAATCCGTAGTTACGATAGCCGGCAGTGACAATGATACAGTCTGCAGGCCGCCATCTACTTCACGGATTACGCTGACTTTGCCGTCAGCTATTTCAATTTCTGAAGCAAAAGTACCCTGTCCCATACCTGTCAAAGCGCCCAGCATTTGACCTGTTTGGTTGTTGTCGCCATCGATAGATTGCTTGCCCAAGATCACCAGGTCAGGTTTTTCATTGTCTACGATAGCTTTTAAACACTTAGCTATCGTTAATGGCTGAAGCTCAGTATCGGATTCAACCAATATACCGCGGTCAGCACCCAGTGCCATCGCCGTACGAATTTGTTCTTGGGATTGTTTCGCGCCCATGGATACGGCTACGATTTCGGTTGCAACGCCCTTCTCTTTTAAGCGAACCGCTTCTTCTACCGCGATTTCACAGAAAGGGTTGATGGACATTTTTGCGTTAGCAATGTCTACACCAGTGCCGTCGCTTTTTGGACGTACCTTAACGTTGTAATCAACAACGCGTTTAACAGCTACAAGAATCTTCATGGATTTCCTATTCGCTTAGTCTGTTGGACAAATACCACACCTAATTAAGGTGTCGCGTTTCCATGGCTCGAAAGCCACAGCCCGAGTTCTGAATATAGAACATTTAACGGGCAGAGCCCTATTGAGCGGGCTGTATATTGATGGTTTCAGGCTTCAAAATCAATACCCAAAGCCTTCAGGGTTGATGGTATCTATGATCAGGATCAAAGTGAGCCGGATAAATGAGGTTTTTTGTGAAAATTGGCGCTATTTGGTCAAGAAGTAACCAGCTGTAGGGCGCTGAGTAATTAAGTCATTGAAATTGGGCTTTTCCCATTGGTGATAGGCACTTAGGCGCTATATAATCAATAAAATTTAATCAAAAATCACAAAAAATAGTTATAGCGGGGAGATTGCTGTGGAACGCGAATTTATGGAGTACGACGTCGTCATTGTTGGTGCTGGCCCATCTGGACTGGCCGCCGCTTGTCGAATTCGTCAAATGAACGAAGAGGTCAGTGTTTGTGTCGTTGAAAAAGGTTCGGAAGTTGGAGCCCATATTCTTTCGGGTGCCGTATTTGAGCCAACCGCTCTTAATGAACTTTTCCCTGACTGGAAAGAAAAAGGCGCACCGGTTAATACAGAGGTGACCGGCGACGATATCTACTTGCTTAGTTCAGGCGAGAAAGGACAAAAAGTCCCAGGGTTCTTCGCACCTAAAACTATGCATAACCATGGCAACTACATTATCAGCTTGGGCAACCTTTGCCGCTGGTTGGCAGAACAGGCCGAAGCATTGGGTGTCGAGATTTACCCAGCCTTTGCTGCTTCTGAGGTGGTTTATCACGAGGATGGTAGCGTTAAGGGTATTGCTACCGGTGATATGGGTATTGCCGAAGATGGCGGCCACAAAGATTCTTACATGCCTGGCATGGAGTTACACGGTAAGTACACCCTGTTCGCCGAAGGTTGCCGTGGCCATTTAGGCAAGCAGTTGATCAGTAAATTCAAATTAGACGAAGGCAAAGATCCTCAGCACTACGGTATTGGTATTAAGGAAATTTGGACCATTCCGGCAGAGCAGCATAAACAAGGTTTGGTTGTGCACACAGCCGGTTGGCCTTTGGCGGAAAATGGTGCCGCTGGCGGTAGCTTCCTGTACCACATTGAGGACAACCAAGTGGTTTGTGGCTTGATTACTGATTTAAGCTACAGCAACCCGCATCTAAGCCCTTTTGATGAGTTCCAACGTTATAAGCACCACCCAGTGATTAAACAGTATTTGGAGGGTGGTCAACGGACGTCCTATGGTGCTCGCGCTATTACCAAGGGTGGCATTCAGTCACAACCCAAGATGCATTTCCCTGGTGGCCTGATCATTGGCGACGATGCCGGCACCTTGAACTTTGCTAAGATCAAAGGCAGTCACACGGCTATGAAGTCCGGTATGGTTGCAGCAGAAACCGTTGTAGAAGCACTGGCAGCACAGCGCAGCAGCGATGATATGGTTGAGTTTGATAAGGCGTATAAAGACTCATGGGCTTACAAAGAACTGTATGCTCAGCGTAATTTCGGCCCGGCTCAGCACAAGTGGGGCAACCTCCTGGGTTCAGCCTATGCTTTCATTGATATCAACATCTTTAATGGTGCGCTTCCCTGGACGCTTTCGGACCCTAAGCCGGATCATGAACAATTAAAGCTGGCTGCCGATGCCTCACAGATTAGTTATCCTAGACCTGATGGTAAGTTAAGCTTTGATAAGCTGTCTTCTGTATTTTTATCGAATACCAACCACGAGGAAGATCAGCCAATTCACTTAGTCTTAAAGGATGCCTCAATACCTTTGGATAAGAACCTGCCAATGTACGATGAGCCAGCTCAGCGTTACTGTCCGGCGGGTGTGTACGAGATCGTTGAGGATACAAGCGGCAATAAGAGCTTCCAGATTAACTCTCAGAACTGCGTACACTGTAAAACCTGTGATATTAAAGACCCAGCCCAAAACATTACTTGGGTGACGCCGGAAGGCGCTGGCGGCCCTAATTACCCAAATATGTAATTAGATTGCTGAGCAATAAAAAAGGAGCATGAAAGCTCCTTTTTTATTGCCTGCTATTAAAGGGTTAATCAAGATAGCCCAAACAAAATTCTTCTCCCTGGCTGGATATATACATCCCTTCCCTGCCACCTTCTGAGTGAACAATCGCGTCATTCACCAATTGGTAAAATACATTGCGTGAAATGAGAGCCTCCATACCGTGACGCACGCTGACCAGTGGCTGAGGTTCGGCACCCACGTCTAAGTTACTCATCCAGAGCTTATGCTCGCCCCCTAAAACAAATTCAGTATCGACATTAGTGGTGAATACATAGAATTCCTCTTTTGATTTCGATAGTTGCTTTTCTGCATTTGTAATGATGAATGGTGCTACATCAACGGTGATGCGCCATTTTTCTACAGGCGTCACTAGAAAATATTCATCGCCCTCGCGCTTCAATACAGTTGAGAACATCTTCACCATGGCGGGTCTGCGTATTTCATCGCCCTGATAGTACCAGCGCCCCTCCCGGTCGATACGCATATCCAGATCGCCATTCAATTCAGGATTCCAGAGGTGAACCGGTGGCAGAGCATCCTCGTAGGCACCTTCGCTCGATTGAATTTGGTCTATTAATCTTTGTGTTGGTATTGTCATGTTTGTGAATCTTTATTCGGGGAGCGTCCAATCTTGACGCCAACATCCATAATAAAGTTCATTAATTCCGGCATATTCTGAATTGGTTTGTTGAATGAGGTGCTATGGAATAGTTCAACGGCACCTTGGGTCAGTGCCCAATAAGACAGGTAGTAATAGTAAGGTGGCACATCATCGAGTTCACCCGCTTGAATTCTAGATTCAAAGAAAATATTTAGTTTGTCGAATACAGACTTCCTTAATACCCCAAGCTCTTCAAGTCTTATTTTTTCATTGGGGTCAGCGCTTAATTTTTCTTCTAGACGTTGAAATAAGCGCGCCTTGTGTGGATCGGAGATTCGATTGAAAAAATAGGCTTTTGCAGGGGCCGCGTAGTCGTCACCAGTTTTGGCTGTTTCTATCGCGGCTTCCATTTGTTCTTTCAGTGCAAGCTCATAATCGTAAAGTAAACGCGTATAGAGTTCAGACTTTGAGGTGAAGTGCTTGTAAACGGTGCCCTTACCAATATCAACTTTATCGGCAATCGTCTCGACGGTGACATTATCTTCTCCATGTTCCAATAGCAGTGAGAGAGTGGCATCTAGAATAGACTGCTCCCGTTGACGGAACTTGAGTACTCGTAATCTGGCTTTTTCCACCGACATAGATGCTTACCTGTTAACGTTAACGGCTGTTACTGAATACAAAAATAGCATGATATAGGTATTAAACGTTACCCAATCTCTCGTGCTGCTCTTATTTTGGTATATCAACCGGGGCATCTATGACTGCTATTTCTTTATTAGCGACTGGATAGTCTAGTCCCTTTCGTCACAGAATTTGGTGACAATGGACTGGCGCCACGGAGCAACTTAATGCGATTGACATCAGAGGGGATGCGGCGAGTTTCATGAAAGCCTGCTAACGGCCGTTGGCGACGTGCTTTCGACAGAATAATGGCGGACAAGTTTCGCCCTTTTTGAAGTTCATCCGCTATAAACATAAACGGAGCCTTAGCTCCGTTTATCAATCACCTGTTCTCGTAACTTTAGTTGAGTACTAAATAGTTGAGCACTAACTGTTGTTGAATTAATAGATTTTAATGTCTGCGTTTTGCTCTAATGCCATTTGAAATAACGCAAATTCATTTTGTGATTGCTGGATGGCCAGTTGGTTTTGAACGCTTGCAAGCTGCTCTGCAGGAACCTGCCCTGCAACCACTTTAGTAAGCTGGACAACAAGATAATTACCATCGTCTAACTGTACACCGCTCGTAATAGGATTACTTTCTGGATGAGGCAAGCTAAAAATGTGCTGCAATAATTCCTGCTCTAGACCAGCCTGCTGACGAGTTCCTGCAAGCTGCACTTGCCATTCAAGATTATTTTCCCGGGCAAGTGCTTCAATATCAGCACCGTTATTCAATGTCTGAATATGCTTATCAGCCTTAGCGCGCAACAATATTTCTGTCTGCTCGCGAGTAAGTTGCTGCACGATATCCTCTCGAACAGATTCAAGTGGTTTAACTGACGGGGGTAAATGTTCTTTTAATTTAAGGACAATAAGTTCGGTATCAGACACTTCGATAACATCGCTAATCTGCCCGTTAATTAAAAAGTCATCATGAAAAATAGCCGCTACAACCTGGTTGTTACCCAGTAAGCCTGAACCCCCTTCACGTCCAAAACGCTGGGATTGTTTGATTGTTAGCTCCAGGTCATTTGCTGCGTATTCAAGAGAGTCTGCGTTATATGTTAACTCTGGTAAGGCCTCAACAGCCTCAAGGTATTTAGCTTCGGCCTCCGCTAAACTCAAAGACTCAGCAATGGTGGTACGCATACCGTCGAGCGTTGGAGCTTCGGTGCTTTGCTCCGATATAAGTTTAATCAGATGAATGCCGGAGTCAGTCGTTACAGGCTCTGAAACCTCCCCTACGTCGAGGGACGCCAAGGCTGTTTCAAAAGCTTCAGGGAAGGTTGACCCATCCGTAATTCCTAGATCGCCACCAAAGGCTTTAGAGCCAAGATCATCTGAATATTGCTTCGCAAGCTCATCAAATGCTTCGCCACTGGCTAGTTTGCTTTGGATTTCTTGAAGGATTGTCTGATCAGAGCCGTCGGTCTTAGGTTCTATAAGTATATGAGCGGCTTGACGCTGGATAGAGGCTTCGAAGCTGGCTAGGTCTTGTTTAAATTGAGCGACAATATCTTCCTCGGATACTTTAATGGCTGCCGCTAAAGAGTTTAGCTTCACTTCAATATATTCAACGGAGATTTCTTCGCGGGTCATTAAACCGGCTTGATTTTCTTCATAGAAGGATTGAACCTCTTCTTCGCTAATAGAAGCTTGACTGGCAACCTTGTCATAATCCAATGCTACATATTGAAAATCACGCTCCTGTTGTGTGATAGCAGCCAATTGCTCAATGCTAGCGGTTGTGATGAATGCGCTGTCATTAATAGCGGAGGCGTGTTGATTTACTAAAATGTCGTCTATCAATAAATTCTTATACATCAGGGGTGTATAGCCCTGCATGCGTAATAACTGTGTAAACAGTTGGGGATCAAATTGACTATCACGCTGGAATTGTGGTGAGTCTATAATTAAGCGATCCAATTCGGTATCGCTAACGATCATGTCGCCCTCAAGGGCCGATTGGCTAAGCAGTTGACGTTGGATTAGGCGTTGTAATACCGGGCCGCGTAGACGCTCATCGCTGAGCAAGTCGGCGGGTACTTGGTCACCAAAGCGATCGAGTAATTGTTGCTTCTGCACACGTACAGCCTGGCCCACGGCCACTTCGCTGATTGATTCATCATTAACTTTAGCGGCTTGACCTTGTGATGAATCTTGTAGAAATAAAGAATCTACACCGAACAAGGCAAAGGGAATGATCAAAATGGCGACAATAAAAATGGCCATGCCACCTTTAGCTGTCTCGCGAATGGACTGGAGCATTTGGAACCTCAGGTATTTCTAATCGATAATCTATTTTCATTAAAAAAGGCGCATCATTGATGCGCCTTTTTATATTGCTTACACGTTCGTTTGAAAATGCTAACAACAGCGTGAGCCGGTTACGGCTCAGACACAGAAACTTACTTGTTGTTTACGGCGTCTTTCAGTGCTTTACCCGCTTTAAAGCTAGGTAATCTGGCTTCAGCAATTTGAATGGGCTCACCCGTTTGTGGGTTGCGACCAGTGCGTGCTGCGCGATCTTTTACACCAAAGGTGCCAAAGCCAACCAGGGCAACAGAATCACCATTACTTAAAGCGCCAGTAATAGACTCGACAACCGCGTCTACGGCACGACCGGCTGCTGCTTTAGGAATGTCCGCTGATGCTGCTACTGCTTCGATTAGTTCAGATTTGTTCACGTTAAAACCTCTTTTATTATTCGTTGTAGATTGGGTAAAAAATTTTTGACGATACTTGAAGTGTTAAAGCCTAAACAACTTGCTTTAACTTGCTCTGTGCAAGGAGTGCAGATTTATACCAAGCCTAAGCTATTGGGGTCAAGACATAAAATAATGTTTTATTGATACTGCCCATAAATATGATTGGAAATGTATATAAAGCACGCAAACCGCTCGGTTTACGTGCCTAAATACTGTTAAATATTTTTTATATTAATGACGACTGATAGTGCTGATTGATTCATTTTTCTTACCTTCTTTTTGCTGAAGCGCCTCGTATTCTTCATCTGAGAGAGGTTTAGGTACGTGCTCTAGAGCCAGTTCCAAGGCTTGATCAATCCATTGTACGGGAATGATATTTAAATCTTCTTTGATGTTGTCAGGAATTTCCTTTAGATCTCGTTCATTGCCTTTTGGTATTAGCACCGTTTTTATTCCACCTCGATGCGCCGCTAAAAGTTTTTCTTTGAGCCCTCCGATATTGAGCACCTCACCCCGCAGAGTAATTTCACCGGTCATTGCAACATCCGCACGAACGGGAATATTCGTAAGGACGGAAACCAGTGCTGTACACATTGCAACACCGGCGCTAGGACCGTCCTTTGGTGTCGCACCCTCTGGGACATGAATGTGAATGTCGTGCGTGTCGGCAAAATCTGGTGCAACACCAAGTCCTTGGGTTCTAGAGCGAACCACGGTCAGAGCTGCTTGAATCGACTCCTGCATTACATCACCTAAAGAGCCGGTTTTAATAAGGCGGCCCTTACCTTTCGAGGCGGACGATTCAATGGTCAGTAGTTCACCGCCAACCTGAGTCCAGGCCAAACCTGTCACCTGCCCCACTTGGTTTTTTTCTTCAGCGACACCGTAATCATACTTAATTACGCCTAGATAATCGGGTAGATCATCTTTTGTGATTGCAGCTGTCTTAAGCGTTTTGTCTTTGATTAATTGCGTGACAACTTTTCGGCAAAGCTTGGCCATTTCACGGTCGATACCTCGCACACCCGCTTCACGGGTGTAATAACGAACGACATCACGGATTGCTTCTTCGGTGATTGAAAATTCAGCTTCTTTTAAGCCGTTATTCTTCATTTGCTTAGGGATCAGATAACGCTGTGCAATATTGACCTTTTCATCTTCCGTATAGCCAGGAATACGGATGACTTCCATACGATCTAATAATGGCCCCGGAATGTTCATGGAGTTAGAGGTGCAGATGAACATTACATCAGAGAGGTCATAGTCGACCTCCAGGTAGTGATCGTTGAATGTATTATTTTGTTCTGGGTCCAAAACCTCAAGTAATGCTGACGCAGGATCACCGCGATTGTCCATACCCATTTTATCGATTTCATCAAGCAGGAACAGTGGATTTTTAACGCCCGCCTTCGACATCTTCTGAATCAACTTGCCTGGCATAGAGCCTATATAGGTACGCCTGTGGCCACGGATCTCAGCTTCATCACGGACACCGCCAAGCGCCATACGTATAAATTTACGATTGGTCGCACGCGCAATCGATTCACCCAGAGAGGTTTTACCGACCCCCGGAGGCCCCACTAAACACAGTACAGGCCCTTTGATTTTCTTTACACGCTTTTGTACGGCGAGATATTCAAGGATGCGCTCTTTGACTTCCTCCAACCCGTAGTGATCTTCCTCTAAAATTTTCTCGGCACGCGCCAGATCATGTTTAACTCGGCTGCGGTTTTTCCAGGGTGTACTCACCATCCAGTCAATGTAGGCACGCACAACCGAAGCTTCGGCCGACATGGGGGACATCATTTTTAATTTGTTGAGCTCGGAGCGGGTTTTCTTTTCTGCTTCTTGCGACATTTTAGCTTCGACAATTTTCTGTTCCAGCTCTTCCATTTCATTGGGTTCATCACCCATATCACCCAGCTCTTTTTGAATGGCCTTAACCTGCTCATTCAAGTAATACTCGCGCTGACTTTTTTCCATTTGTTTCTTAACACGGCCACGGATACGCTTTTCTACTTGAAATAAATCAATTTCGGCCTCCATGAGTCCGAGCAAATGCTCTAAGCGTTCACGCTCATTACTCATCTCAAGTATTTCTTGTTTTTGCTCAAGCTCTAATGAAATGTGCGCTGCTACCGTATCAGCCAGCCTACCCGGATCATCGATACTCGACAGTGATGTCATCACTTCCGCCGGTACTTTTTTACTGATATTGACGTACTGTTCGAACTGGTTCATTGCTGAGCGCAGTAGCACATTAGCTTCTTTCTCAGCGATAGGCTCAGGCAGCACTAATTCGGCTTTAGCTCGCAGATAGTTGCCTTCATCGATGATCTCAGTAAGCGCGGCACGCTCACTGCCTTCGATCAGTACCTTAACGGTGCCATCCGGCAGTTTTAATAACTGTAGAATGCTCGATATGGTACCTATCTCATACATCTGCTCTTGTGTTGGGTCATCCTCAGAGGCATTGCGCTGGGCAAGCAGTAGAACTTGCTTGTCGGCTGCCATTGCCTGCTCCAGCGCCTCTATAGACTTCTCGCGCCCTACAAAAAGAGGAATAACCATATGTGGATATACAACCACATCCCTTAAGGGCAGTAATGGTAAGTCAATTTCAAGATTCTCGTTCTGATCCATTATTAACCTCGTAAGAAGGATTCAGTATTAAATGTCTATATTAAGATTGGGGGCAACTATGCCGAATTACAAGCTTTGGGGTTAATTATTTGGGAATAAAAAAAGAGCCCATTAAGGGCTCTTTTTGGTGTCTTACCGTAAGGAAATAAAGTGTTAACCCTGAGGTGCGGCCTTCACTTTACTTTGGGCTTCTGTGTTGTCGTAGACCAATAATGGCTCTGAATCGCCTGTAATGACGGATTCATCTACTACAATTTTACTGACATTCTGTTCCGAGGGAACCTTGTACATGGTGTCCAAGAGTACTGACTCCATTATGGAGCGCAGACCACGAGCGCCTGTTTTGCGCTCCATTGCCTTATTGGCAATGGCGACTAGGGCGTCATCGCGGAAATCAATCTCAGCACCTTCCATTTCAAATAACTTGGAGTACTGTTTGGTCAATGAATTTTTAGGTTCGGTGAGAATTCGGATCAAAGCCTCTTCATCCAGCTCTTCCAGTGTGGCGATCATAGGTAAACGACCCACAAACTCCGGAATCAAACCATAGCGAACCAAATCTTCAGCCTCGAGATCTTTCAATGCCTTGCCGAAATCCTGATTCGTTTCTTTGCTTTTTACTTCTGCACCAAAGCCAATACCGCCCTTCTCGGAGCGTTCGCGAATAACCTTATCCAGGCCTGCAAATGCACCACCACAAACAAAGAGGATATTGGATGTGTCAACCTGCAAGAACTCTTGCTGAGGGTGCTTACGGCCACCCTGCGGCGGCACAGAAGCAACTGTGCCTTCAATTAGCTTAAGCAGTGCTTGCTGTACACCCTCTCCGGATACATCCCTGGTGATGGATGGGTTGTCGGACTTGCGTGAAATTTTGTCAATTTCATCGATATAAACAATACCCTGCTGGGCTTTCTCAACATCGTAATCACATTTTTGCAGTAGCTTTTGAATGATGTTTTCTACATCTTCACCAACGTAACCAGCTTCGGTAAGCGTGGTTGCATCAGCAATCGTGAACGGCACATCAAGTAGGCGAGCCAAAGTCTCTGCTAGCAGTGTTTTACCGCTTCCTGTAGGGCCGACCATCAGAATGTTACTTTTACCCAGCTCAACGTCACCTTTGACTTTATTTTCGCCGAGACGCAGACGCTTGTAATGGTTGTATACAGCGACAGCCAGTACCTTCTTAGCGTGGTCTTGACCAATTACATAATCATTTAGAGTGTTGGCAATTTCTTGGGGTGTTGGTAGTGGGTTATCACTGTCGCCAGAGGTGCTCTCTTGAATCTCTTCACGAATAATATCGTTACAGAGATCCACGCACTCATCGCAGACAAAAACCGATGGCCCAGCAATTAGCTTGCGAACTTCATGTTGGCTTTTGCCGCAAAAAGAGCAGTAGAGCAGCTTGCCATTGTCGTCACCAGTACCGTCGCCAGTGCCGCTAGTGTTGTCGGTCATTAAACATCTCCGTACTTAACCGTGTATTACGTCTCTAATCCTAACTTTTTAATCTGGGCTTGGCAAAATAGGTTTAGTCCTTATTTTTCAGCCCTGGATCGATTTAGTCGTTAGTTTCTATACGACTCTCAATAACTTCATCTATTAGGCCATAGTCTTTTGATTCTGACGCACTCATAAAGTTATCGCGCTCTGTATCTGTAGCCACTTCATCTACGCTCTTACCTGAATGCTGGGCCATGAGGGTGTTCAGACGCTCTCTAATCTTAAGGATCTCTTGAGCGTGAATATGGATATCTGTAGCCTGTCCCTGAGCACCGCCACTCGGCTGGTGTATCATGACGCGTGCGTTTGGTAGCGCATAGCGCTTACCTTTTGCCCCTGCATTCAGAATAAAAGCACCCATGCTGCAGGCCTGACCAATACACATGGTACTTACGTTTGGCTTGATAAATTGCATGGTGTCATAAATTGACATACCAGCTGTAACAGAGCCGCCTGGCGAATTAATGTACAGGTGAATGTCTTTGTCCGGGTTTTCAGCCTCTAAAAACAGCAGCTGAGCTACAACCAAGTTAGCCATGTGGTCCTCAACGGGGCCAACTAAAAAAATCACACGCTCTTTAAGGAGTCGGGAATAAATATCATATGAACGTTCTCCGCGAGCGGTTTGTTCAATAACCATTGGAACTAAAACGGAGCTAATATTGTTGGGGGTTTTATCTGCGATATCAAAGTATGACATGTCGTCTTTTCTATCCTTTCGACAATGAGTCTCTGCCTGATGATATTCAATAATTTGAACAGCCATCATTGGAGTGAATTATTTTTAGGAGAGCTTAAACCGTGACGGTTAGATATACCAGCTTCGTCGTCGAAAACTAATAAATTGGCCGCGAAACGAGCGTTCCGCGGCGAATCTGTCTAAATATTACTCAGCTGTTTCAGCAGGCTTGATGACTTCTTCGTAGGTGCTTTCAGTTTCAGTCACTTTGGCGGCAGCTAAGATGAATTCAACAACCTGATCTTCAAGAACCACAGACTGGACACCAGACAACATCTCTTGGTTGCCGTAATAGTAATCAACCACCTCTTTTGGATCCTGGTAGGTAGAGGCAAGCTCTTCAACTTTACTGCGAACCTGATCTTCATCAACTTTAATGCTGTTGGCTTGAATCACTTCGCCAACAATCAGGCCTAATTTGATACGACGCTCTGCTTGATCTTTAAACATGTCATCGGGCAGTAATGACTCTACGTCGAAATTAAGCTGCTGGCCGCCAAATTGCTGCATCATCTGACCGCGTAAAGTCTCAATTTCTGTGCCTACCAATGCGGTAGGAACCAGCACTTCATGAGCTTCAATCAGGCTATCCATCACCTGACTCTTAACTTTAGATTGCGCTGCATTCTTAAGTTCGCGCTCCATGTTAGATTTAACATCTTCACGGAATTTCGCTTCGTCTTCTGTTTCAACACCGTACTTACCAAAAAACTCAGCGTTAAGCTCGGGTAGTTGCTGCTCAGATACTGTGTTGACCTTAACGGTAAACTCAACAGCGGCACCTTGAAGCTCTTCGGCTTGATAATCATCAGGGAAAGACAAAGATAAAGTCTTCTCTTCGCCAGCTTTCAGGCCAACAATACCCTCTTCAAAACCAGGAATCATTGAGCCAGAGCCTAATACAAGGTCGTGCCCTTCCGCTTTGCCACCGGCGAACTCTTCACCATCTTTGGTGCCATTAAAATCTATATTTACCTGATCATCGTTGGCCGCGGCGCGATCAACTTCATTCCAGGAAGCTTGCTGCTTGCGCAACACGTCAACCATCTTATCCAGGTCGGCATCAGTCACTTCAGCATTTAGCTTTGCGATTTCAAAACTGCTGACATCAGACAATTCAATTTCAGGGTAAACCTCAAAGGTGGCAACGAACTCGAAGTCTTCACCAGCTTTTGATTCTTTTGGTTCAATACTTGGCTGTCCAGCAGGACGAACTTCTTCTTTTTGAGCTGCCTCGAAGAAAGAGCGGCTAATGACCTCACCCAATACCTCTTGACGAACACTTGCACCAAAACGCTGCTTTACTACTTTCGCGGGAACTTTGCCCTGGCGGAAGCCATTAATGCGTACGGTTTTAGCGGCTTCTTTTAAGCGCTTCTCTACTTCTGTATCAACCTGTGCTGCGGGTACGCCAACGGTCATACGACGCTCTAAGCCAGAAGTTGTCTCAATTGAAACCTGCATGGTGTTCCTCGTGAAATCTTTATAGGGTATTGTCGCTATGTGCGAATCAATCTTTTGGGAACTCAACAGCAGATGTTGCCATTGAGAAATGTATGGTGCGGACGGAGAGACTTGAACTCTCACACCGTAAGATACTAGAACCTAAATCTAGCGCGTCTACCAATTCCGCCACGTCCGCAGTTCGCTTTATTTAAAGTTTCTTGGTATTGAAACTGCAAGTCATTGATTTTTAAAGGTTTAAACCTTGTAATAATCTCGTTACTCGCTAAAACGGGAGCTGATTCTGCCACACTCAAACCGACGGTTCAACACCCCTTTTAAAAAACATTCAAATTCAGTTAAATATTGGCATATTCGCTCCAAAGTTAGCCGTTTTTTGTGGCAATACTCACTTTGAATGGTTACTTTGGCAACGCCAAAAGAAATAAAGCCGTGTTGTCAGCAACGTTTGAAACCACATCACCAGACATTAACGCAGGAAGGAGTATGCCCTCTTCCTGATTGAGGGGGGTTTGAGAGAATTGAGGTTGACCATTTAAACCAATGACTAAGGCGTATTGGAATTCGGGCAACTGCCAGCTCTGACCTTCTCTAATGGCAATGCGCCATACGCAGAAATCATCAAAATCGACCACCTCATCAACTGTCACTCCGTCGGCAGAGTGTAGCGGTTTAAGAGCTTCATCTTCAGGTTTGTCGAGGTTCATACAGTGGATAGCCTTATCGGTATCCCAATGATCTTGAGTCAGAACCTTCTGGGCGAAACAAAGAATTTGTCGCTCGTAGACAGGGGTTTGGAATTCAATGGTACGTACGCCGTGCATAAGAGAATGCGGGGTAAAGCACGGTACTTTCACCACGTCCCCCAGCTGTAGAGACTTGGTGGCTTTAAAGTGATCCATAGCTTGGCGCAATGTATACTCCTGGTCTTGCAGTTCAACCGATAGTTCAGCCAACCAGGCCTTGGTCTGCTCTGCCATCACAGGGGCATCAAGGGCAATACCTGCCGCCTGGCGTTTGGTATCAAGCTCGGCGTCTATCCTGCGGCGAATATTTTCATAAGCTTTCACGGCACAGGAAAAAGCTTGCTTGAATGCGTCATCAGTGGGGTATTCCTGCCTCACCTCTTGTGAGAAGCCAAATCGTATACCGCCTTCACCGCTCGGCCAGGCGCTGTTATCAACATGTGTGACAACGTAGACCTCTTGTTTTTCCTCGTGGAGCTCAAAATACAAATCGCCAAAGACTTCTTCAGGCAAGGGATCAAGAATCTTTAGCAAATTAATTTGTTGATCTAATCCGGCGCATAGACGTTGCGGTGCCATTGAGAGCACCCAAGGCAATGGGGTGGCTGTATTGAGGCTGCCAACGAGTGATAGACCGCGCTCTTCAATACCCGTAAACCAAACCTCTTGCCCCCAGGGTTTCTTTATTGAAATGGGTTTTAAAGGTAAAGCCTTATCTAAGTCGAGCCAAGGCCAGTTAAGCTCAGCCGCATAGGTTTGCAGCATCTCTTTTGTAAATGGCGATTGATCCGTTTTTATGTGTGCGCTGAATTCCGATAGCGCGCCCACAGAACCTGACCAGATATCATTCCCCGCAGAATCAAACTCTACGCTGATAAGCGCCAATAACTCGATAACCGGCTGATTCGGGAGGTAGTACTGCTCATAGCTATAACTCAGAGCAAAAGCACGATTGGCACCATTTAACTGCTGGCGTAGATACTGCTCAGGGGTTTCGGCCAATGCGGTGATCAAGAGTTACTCCAGTTTTTCAGATTCAAGTACAGCTTCAAGAGCCGCATGTAAGTGTAGGAATTCACTAAAGTTTATCAGAATGTAGCCTGCCGTCTAATTTTGTATCCACGTACTCACTAAAAACCCAGCGTAGGGGCTGGGTTTTTAGCTGGAGCAAAGTGTAAAAACTGTTTAGTTAAGCCTTTCCACCACAGTAGTAATACCCTGCCCTAAACCAATACACATGGTCGAAACGCCGACGTTGCCGCCCTTCTCTTCCATAACATTGAGCAGTGAGCCGGTAATTCGTACACCAGAACAACCAAATGGATGGCCAAGTGCAATAGCACCGCCATTCAGATTCACTTTGGTTTCCATATCATCAAGCAACTGAAGATCCTTCAATACAGGCAGGGCCTGCGCTGCAAACGCTTCATTCAACTCAACGTAATCCACATCTTTAGTGGTCATACCCAGTTGCTTCATGGCTTTTTGGGTGGATGGCACAGGACCATAGCCCATGATGGAAGGATCAACACCCGCCAGCGTCATGCCCGTAACCTTAGCGATTGGTGTTAAACCTAACGCTTGAGCTCGCTCTGCAGACATAACCAGCATGGCCGAGGCACCGTCAGTAATTTGTGATGAAGTACCGGCTGTTACAGTGCCGCCTTTAGGGTTAAAGGCTGGACGCAACTGAGATAAGCCTTCCGCGGT
>JAUVQU010000232.1 GCA_030597965.1 Cellvibrionaceae bacterium | reverse complement strand
GGGCTCTGAAGCCAGTACGGAGCTGCCAAAAGTAGGGGCTCTGAAGCCACGCAGCTATCGCGAAAAAAGTGCATTTTTAGGGGTGCCCATTAATTTTTATTTCTCATCCCACTGCTTCTGTGCAGCACTGGCTTTGTCTACATCCCAACCATCTTCCATTAAGTAATCTTCCAGCTTGCCACGCTTGGCCCAACCTTCTTTTATCAACATAGGCTCATCGTAGAAATGGTCAACCGGGCCTAAACAAAGAATGGCGATGGGTGAAGAATCCTTGGGCATACCCAGTGCCTGCCTGAGCTCATCCGGATCAAAAATAGACACCCAACCCATACCTAAACCTTCGGCTCGAGCAGCCAGCCACATGTTTTGGATGGCGCAGGAGGCGGAAGCTAAATCCATCTCTGGCATGGTACGACGCCCGAAGATGTGCTGTTCACGGTGCGCCATTAAACCCACCACCAACACTTCGGCACTGTCGAGTACACCCTGAACTTTAAGTTTCATAAACTCATCTTCACGCTCACCCAGAGCGTGAGCGGTGGCAACTCGTTCTTTTTCTACAAGTTGGTGTAGCGCTTTACGCGTATCTGTCGATACGATACGAATAAAACGCCAGGGCTGCATTAACCCCACACTGGGTGCTGCGTGTGCCGCAGTGAGCAAGCGTTCTAACACCCCCTCTTCCACAGTCCCGCCCACAGCAAAGTGGCGCATGTCTCGCCGTTCAAAAATCGCTTTATACAAACCGGCTTTTTGTTCCTGAGAAAATTCATCCGTCATGGTTTGTCACCCATCGGAATTAATCCGTAGTGCTCACGCGCTTGCTGTAATTGTTCACACAGCATTTGAGCACCAATTAAAATACGCGGAGTATGACGCTGAATATACTCAGGAGGAATAAAATAAAGCTGCTCATCCTTTACGGCTTGCAGCTGCGGCCATACACGCCATTCATCCAGCCATTCCGGGCGATGTTCACCCATGCCACTGGCAACAATAGTTTGAGGATTTAAACGTAAAACCGACTCAACACTGATTTTAGGTGCCAATGATGACGCATCGAAAAATACGTTTCTGCCGCCGCACAATGCCATTACATCGGAAACCAGGTGTTCGCCATTGAGTGTCTGTAAAGGCTCATTCCAGACCTGATAAAAAACAGAAACAGGGGCTTGATCACTATAGCTTAACCGTAAAGTTTTCAACTGTTCAGCAAACGCCTGACTGGCTTTATTGGTATGCTCTGCACCGAGAAGCTGACCTATTTTCTCCATGTCAGCACCGATATCTTCCAACTTTCTTGGCTCGGTGAAATATACAGGGATACCCAGTTTTTCTAACTGTTCCGGGTTTGAGCTGTCATTACCCGTCCCCCAGGCCAACACCAAGTCTGGCTGTAAACGCAGAATAGCTTCAACACTAAAGTTTTTATAAGTACCAACCCTCGGGATCTGCTGCGCAGCTTCTGGGTAATTACTGTATGACACTGCGCCCACCAACTGATCGCCCGCTCCTACAGCAAAAACCATTTCTACAAGATGTGGCGCCAAGGCAACCACACGTTGTGCGGGCTTTTTTAGCGAGACTTCGCGACCTAGGTCGTCCACAACCGTCAAGGCGAAGCCCGACACAGGCAGAAGCAATAACACCACAGATATAACAACACGTTTAATTAACATTAATACACCAACACTTTCTTGCCTGACTCTGGATGCTCAACCGCATAAAAATCCAGACTAAATACTTCTTTTAAAATTTCTGGCTGTAAGACTTCATCTGTTGTGCCCTGACAGTGCATTCCACCAGAAGACACCAGTATCACTTTATCGGCGAGTTGCGCCGCCACATTAAGATCATGCATGGCCAGTAGCACTGCACAACCTTCATCAGCCTTTTGCCTTAATGCTTTGGCAATTAATTGTTGATGGTAAAAATCCAGCGCAGAGGTTGGTTCATCTAAAATCATCAGATTTTCTTGTCCAGCTTCCATTGACCAGACCTGAGCAAAAACCCGCGCCAACTGCACCCGCTGTTGTTCACCTCCGGACAGCTGCGTATAAGGCTGTTTACGCAAATGAGTCACATCCGTCAGCGCCAGAGCCTGATCAACAATACCCTGATCAACCTTCAAGCCTGTACTGTGTGGTGTGCGCCCGAGCATCACCACCTCTTCACTGAGAAATGGAAAATTGAGAGAAGACGATTGAGGCAGAACCGATACATTTTTAGCTTTATCGGCAAGCGGATAATGATCCAGCTGTTCACCTAGGTACAAGACCTCACCGCTGGTGGGACGTAAATCACCACAGGCCAACTTTAATAAAGTAGATTTACCTGCGCCATTAGGGCCCAGCAATATACCAATCTCACCGGAATTTAATGCGTAACTGACATTGGCGACAATGGCTTTACCACCCACCCGATAGCCGACCGAATTCAACTGCAGTACAGGACTCACCATTACCTCCGCCCCCCTGCTGTTCGCTGTTGATACAGAAGTGACAAAAAGAAAGGCGCACCCAAAAGAGCGGTTACAACACCAACGGGCAGCTCGGAAGGCGCCAATAAATAACGGGAAAACGCATCGGCCAAAATAAGTAATACGGCGCCAGCCAACATGGAAGCAGGAATCAAGGTGCGGTGATCTGGCCCAATTAACAGACGCACAATATGCGGTGTGACCAGCCCTACAAAAGCGATGGTTCCGGTCAGGGCCACGGCTGTACCGACCACCATTGCAACCAGAGCTATCACCTGTATTTTCACTCTGTCGACATTAATACCCAGGTGTCGGGCTTCTGACTCACCCAGTAAAAGCGCGTTTAAGGGTTGGCTGAAGCGCGGAAAAATCGAAAGCAAACCACACAGCACTACGACAGCAAAGCCCAATCGCTCCCAGGTAACACCACTGAGGTTTCCCATCTGCCAGAGACTGATTTGGCGCAGCATGTGGTTGTCGGCTATAAAGGTAAAAAAGCTGTTTAGCGCTCCGGCCAATGCACTGATGGCGATACCTGCCAGCAACATGGTCGCCACAGAAGTACCCGTTGCGCGGGCCGCAAGGCGATAAACAATATAAGTCGCTAAAGCCGCACCCAAGAATGCACCAATAGCAATGACGGACACACCCAATAAATCGGAGCTTCCCAACCAGCCAGCGCCCAGCACGATAACAAAACTGGCACCGGCCGAGGCACCACTGGAAACTCCAATGAGTGAAGGATCCGCCAACGGGTTGCGAAACAAACCCTGCATCATGACACCGCCAACCGCGAGAGATGCACCAATTAACCCCGCCATTAATGTACGCGGCAAACGCAGCTGCTCAATAATTATTCGATCAGATACTATGGTGTTATCAGTAGAGAGCAAATCAAAGGGAAGAATGATTTCAGGGCCTAATATCAACCCACACAGCACCGCTAATGGCAATGAAGCCATCAAAAAAATAAACAGTGTTCTAGGGGCTATACGTGTCATATAAATCCATGGAAATGAAAAATCCCCAAGGCAGTTAATGTCTTGAGGATTTTAGTTTACACCACATCAATTAATGTTAATGCGACTCTACTTTTTAGATTACAAAGAACAATCAAAGCCAATTTTAAAGCCACGGTCTTCTTCGTTAAAGCCATCACGCTCAATATATTCTTTATCCAATACATTAGTGATAGCCGCATTCAACTTTAATTTCTCACTGACTTGGTATTGAATACGCAAGCC
>JAUVQU010000021.1 GCA_030597965.1 Cellvibrionaceae bacterium | reverse complement strand
GGTTTCCTCAATACCGTTGAACCAATAGCGATCATAAAAATTGCGGTCACTCTGTGACGGTTCAGCCACAGGCAGTGCTGTTTGGTGAATCCAGTAATCATCGAAGCTGGTAATCATGGTACCTCTCCCAATCGTATCTCAGTGGTTTTGTGTTTGCTTAGGTGCTACCTTAATCAATTTACACGCGAGTCAACAACTCCCATTTCAGCACTTTTAAAATAACCATAAACCATTGATTTAAATGTGATTTACACAAAAATTAAATAACCTACTTCGTTTTTACTCTATGCCGAACACTAAAAAAACTACAACTACTACCAAAAAACCCAAACAGCTACGCTCGAGACAAATCGTCCGCGCAATCGTCCTGGCTTGCCGAAAAATCATGGATGAAGAAGGCGCTGAAGCTCTTAATACCAATCGAATAGCAGAGGTTGCAGGAGTGAATATCGCCTCACTTTATCGTTGGTTTCCTAATAAGGAGGCGATAATTAAGGAGACCTTTGAAGAACAGGTGGCGGCAGAAATTGATGTTGTTGTAAATCTTTATGAGGAGTACGTTTCCCACGGAAACACATCCCTGAAAGAAAGTTTCGGAATGTTGATTATTGACCCGCTGATTAGCCGTCAAATACGCTTCTTATCCATGCACGCCTGTTTCTATAAGGATCATCAGCCCAACTTTGACGTTGGTCAGCGTAAGTACGGAGATCGCGGTAACTCACTGATTGAGGAAGCCAGTTTGTGGTTAGCTGGCGCTCTTTACCAGCAACAATCAGGCTTATCAGTGGAGGAATGTGAGCAGCGAGCTTTTATTGCGACACGAACCGCTTTGGGTCTATGCCTGGCAGCAGCCACTGATCGCCCCGATTGGTTACGACAGCCTGGTTTTCGCCAAGAGATACTTAATTTGGTGATGCCCTACCTTGAAGGTCACAATTAATTTTGAGGTTATCGCATCGTAACTATTGCAGACATTAAAAACCCGGCATAAGGCCGGGCAACAAAACAAGCTGACACAAAACGGGTTTAGAAGCGATTCACCCGATTCAGCCCTTCTAAAGCTGCGGTTCGATAGGCTTCAGCCATGGTGGGATAGTTGAACGTGTTACGAACAAAAAACTTGATGGTATTGGCTTTACCCTCTTGGCTCATAATGGCCTGACCAATATGGATAATCTCTGAAGCCTCGGCACCAAAACAATGAATGGCCAGTATTTCGAGCGTTTCAACATGAAACAACAACTTAAGCATACCCGTGTCTTCACCACTGATCTGCGCTCGTGCCGTATTCTTGAAAAATGCCCGCCCCACTTCATAGGGCACTTTTGCTTCCGTCAACTCACGTTCTGTTGGACCTAATGAGCTAATCTCCGGCAAGGTGTAAATACCCGTTGGCACATTATCAACCTTGCGAAAGCTCATACCGCAAATACCTCTGGCACAGGCTCGACCCTGATCGGAAGAAGCGCTGGCCAGGCTTGGCCATCCAATCACATCACCTGCCGCGTAGACGCCTTCAGCAGCCGTCATATATTTATCATCCACTGCTAACTGGCCTCGGTGGTCCACCTCTAAATCCAGGTTTTCCAGACCCAAATCCTTGGTATTACCTGACCGACCATTGCACCAAAGTAAAGCATCCGCACGCAACTGTTTCCCCGATTTCATGGTAACTGTTACACCGTGATCATCGGCACTGACAGCGGCGTACTCTTCATTGTGACGCACCATTACCCCGCCATCGCGCAGATGATAATTCAATGCATCCGATATCTCGTGATCCAGAAACGACAACAACTTCTCACGGCTGTTGATCAGATCAACTTTCACTCCCAGCCCAGAAAAAATAGAGGCGTATTCACAACCAATGACACCGGCACCATAAATTACGATATGGCGAGGTGTATGCTGCATCTCCAAAATAGTATCGCTGTCGTATATGCGGGAGTGATTAAAATCAACATTAACCGGCCGATACGGACTAGACCCCGTAGCGATCATTATGTGTTTGGCGCTAATAAACTCATCAGCACCATCCTCTAATGTTACTGAGACACGATGATTATCAATAAAAGTGGCATCACCCTCATGCACACAGATACGATTACGGGAGTAAAACTTAGCGTGCATGGTGACTTGTTTGGGGATAACAGATTTGGCAGCGGCCAATACGTCGGGAAATGAAACCCACTTAGGGTCTCCAATGGCTCGAAATAGCGCATTGGTGTTGTAACGAATA
Source organism: Cellvibrionaceae bacterium (assembly GCA_030597965.1). Lineage (GTDB taxonomy): Bacteria > Pseudomonadota > Gammaproteobacteria > Pseudomonadales > Cellvibrionaceae > JAUVQU01. The sequence goes on along the minus strand of JAUVQU010000021.1, from coordinate 16,205 downwards.
ACCTGCTTGACGGCATGACGCAGTGATTTAGAAGGGATGGTACCTTTATGGGCACAATTACCGCCCATCATACCAATACGCTCAACAACACCGACTCTAAGGCCACTTTTAACCGCCGACATGGCCGCACCTTCGCCGGCAGGACCTGAACCAATTACTAATAAGTCGTAAGAATACTCTGCCATTAACAGCCTCCTAAGGCTTAGAATCCAGGATATACATTCATACCCCCAAATCTCGGCTGACGCTTACCTTTTACAGATGTAATAAGTTATTTCTGACTTGCGTCGTAGCCAAGATCTTGAGGAGAAACTTTCTCTTTAGCCGCAGTGTTAAGCTCCTGCTGCTCTTCACATTTATTCGGGTCGTCACCACAGATATCGCAGGTGTAATCTTTCTCGCCGAGGGCGGCAGCTACACCACCACAGGAACCTTTTAGTGGTTTATCTCGAAAGATAGCGCCAACGGACATGCCGACAACCACCAATAACAAAACCCCGAATGTAATAAAAAATAAACCCATAATAATTACCTACTGGTCATATCTATATCGTCTTGACGATATAACGACACTACTCTTCTGATTCATTCAAATAAGGAACAAAAGCTTTGGACGCCCGCTCACTAAAATGATTATCTTTTTTAGTGATAAATAAAGCGGCAATATCCAATTGATCAGCCAGCACCACACCCGCTTCAACGCCCAAAACATTAAAAGCCGTCGCAAGGCCATCTGCCCACGCCGCTGATTCAGCCACTACCGTCACCGAAACCAGGTCATGCGCGACAGGACGAGCCGTTCTTGGATCAATGGTATGCGAGTACCTGACACCGTCCACTTCAAAATAATTACGGTAGTCCCCGGAGGTAGCCACAGCCAAGTCACTGACGCTAATAGCTCTTTGCGCCTCACGAGCCGATTTATTAGGAAACAAGCCGGCACTCGGCGTTTCCACACCAATTCGCCACGGCGTACCCCTATGACTCACACCAACCAGCTTTAGTTCGCCTCCTATCTCAACAAGATGATCAGAAAAACCCTGACCCTGTAGGTAGTTGGAGACTACATCAACCCCGTGGCCTTTCGCTATTGCACTTAAGTCGATACGTACCGGCTTGAGCTTCTTAACAGATGTTTGAGCATCATTAAACGTTAAGGACTCATAGCCATAGCGGCCCTGCCAGACCTCTAAAACTTTATCAGTGGGCAGACTATATATATCGGCCGATGCCGTACCAAAGCCCCACAAATCAATCAGAGGGCCAATAGTGACATCGAAAGCACCATTCGATAATCGAGACAGTTCATCACTCTGCTTGATGATGGCGTAAAGCGATTCAGAAAGCGTAATCCACTCACCCGACTGATTATCGTTTAACCGTGACAATTCAGACGTTGGGATATAAGTCGACATGGCTTGGTTTACGTTGACCAAAAGCGCATCTATCGCCTGTTGTGTTGCCTCAAGATCAACATCGGCATTCTGCTCTACTACCAACGTAATATTGTAGCTAGTGCCCATGGTGGCCCCGGAAAGCCGCAACACCTGTTTATTGGTAGAAGTATTAGAATCAGTACAACCGACCAATAAAAGCCCTGTCCACAACAAAAACAGGGTCAGCAAAGCTGACCCTGTTTTATGTTGACGCTTGTTAGACGACGTACTTAAAAACATAGGCATTAGCGTTAGCCGCCAAAGTCATCCAACAGGATGTTTTCATCTTCAACACCCAGGTCTTTCAGCATTTTGATAACCGCAGCCGTCATCATTGGTGGCCCACACATGTAGTACTCACAATCTTCAGGAGCCGGGTGATCCTTCAGGTACTCATCGTAAAGTACGTTGTGGATGAACCCTGTCAAGCCTTCCCAGTTGTCCTCTGGCTGAGGATCGGATAGTGCAACGTGCCAGTTGAAGTTTTCATTTTCAGCCGCCAGCGCATCGTATTCATCCTGATAGAACATCTCACGCAGAGAACGGGCTCCGTACCAGTAAGACATCTTACGAGTCGATTTCAAGCGCTTTAACTGGTCGAAGATATGAGAACGCATCGGTGCCATACCCGCACCACCACCGACGAATACCATTTCGTTATCGGTATCCTTGGCGAAGAACTCACCGAATGGCCCGTACACTTTCATCTTGTCGCCCGGCTTCAGATTGAAAACATAGGACGACATTTGACCCGCCGGAATACCCTGCGAGCCAGGAGGTGGCGTTGCAATACGAATATTGAACTTAACCACACCACGCTCTTCCGGGTAGTTCGCCATAGAGTAAGCACGAATCACCGGCTCATTCACTGTAGATTCGGTCTTAAAGAAACCAAAACGCTCCCAGTCACCACGGTACTCTTCTTCGATATCGAAATCAGAGTACTTAACATGGTGCGCAGGCGCTTCCAGCTGAACGTAACCGCCGGCACGGAAGTCTACGCTTTCGCCTTCAGGTAATTTCAGCGTCAACTCTTTAATAAAGGTCGCCACATTAGGATTGGACTCAACAGTGCATTCCCACTGCTTAACACCAAACACCTCTTCATCAACTTCAATCACCATGTCGTGCTTAACAGGCACCTGACAGGACAAACGCCAGCCCTCTGCCGCATCACGCTTGGTAAAGTGGCCTTCTTCTGTTGGCAACATAGAGCCACCGCCAGATTCAACCTTACATTTACACTGGGCGCAGCTACCGCCACCGCCACAGGCTGAAGGCAGGAACAAACCATTACCGGCTAATGTCTGTAGTAGCTTATCGCCTGCAGGCACAGTAATAGTTTTCTCACCATTAATAACAATATTTACATCGCCGCTGTTTACCAGCTTGGCGCGTGCAGACAGAATCACCACAACCAACGCGAGCACGATGGTGGTGAACATGACTACACCTAATACGATTGTAATATCCATACTTCGTAAAAACCTCGTTGATTACAGGTCGATGCCGCCGAACGACATAAAGCCCAAAGACATAAGACCCACAGTGATAAATGTAATACCAAGACCGCGCAGGCCTTCGGGTACGTCACTGTATTTCATCTTTTCGCGTATACCGGCCAAAGCAGTAATAGCCAAAGCCCAACCAATACCTGAACCAATACCAAATACGGTTGATTCGGCCAGGTCGTAATCGCGCTCAACCATGAACAGTACCGCACCCATAATGGCGCAGTTCACTGTGATCAGCGGCAGGAATACACCCAATGCGTTGTAGAGCACAGGCATGTACTTATCGAGAAGCATTTCCAGTATCTGTACCATCGCAGCGATAACGCCGATGTAGGTAATCAGACCCAGAAAGCTCAAATCAACATCAGGATAACCGGCCCAAGCCAGTGCACCATCAGCCAAAAGATAGGTATAAAGCAGGTTGTTAACCGGTACTGTAATTGCCAATACAACGGTTACCGCAACACCCAGACCAATCGCCGCTTCTACTTTCTTGGAAATAGCCAGAAAGGTACACATACCCAAGAAGAAACTCAGGGCCATGTTGTCGATAAAAATCGAACGGATAAACAGGCTTAATAACTCTTCCATGGCTTAAGCCTCCTTCACAGTATTAGGACAAATCTTAAATTCTTCATCTTCAACCTGTTCTTTGTGAACACTGCGAAGCCCCCAGATAATCAGGCCAATCAGGAAGAAAGCACTTGGAGGAAGCAGTAACAGGCCGTTTGAAACATACCAGCCACCGTCAGTAACCAATGGCAGCACTTCATAGCCAAACAACTTACCTGAACCCAACAATTCACGAATGAAAGCCAGTGCCAGCAACATCGCACTGTAGCCAAGTCCATTACCGATACCATCTACAAAAGAGGCTACCGGCGGATTCTTCATCGCGAAGGCTTCTGCACGACCCATTACGATACAGTTAGTAATGATCAAACCAACGAATACCGATAGCTGCTTACTCAAATCGTAAACAACGGCTTTCAGAATCTGATCAACCACGATTACCAGCGAGGCAATAATGGTCATCTGCACAATAATTCGAATGCTGCTCGGAATTTGTGTACGCACCAAGGAAACAAAGAAGTTAGAGAATGCCGTAACAACGGTCAGCGCAACACACATAACCACAGTCACCTGCAGTGAGCTGGTTACCGCTAGAGCAGAACAGATACCCAGAATTTGCAAAGCAATTGGGTTGTTCTCAAAAACCGGCTTAAATAAAAGTTCTTTCATCTTCATGATTAAGCCTCCCCATTCTTAAGGTTAGTAAGGAAGCCAGCATAGCCACCCTCGCCCAACCAAAATTTAATCAGATTATCGACACCCTTACTGGTTAAGGTCGCACCCGATAGACCATCGATAGCATGAGCTGATCCTGCAGGAGCAGTACCCTTCACAATCTCTAAAGCAACTGAGCCATCGGCCGCGTAAACCTGCTTACCCTGAAACTGTGCTTTCCACCTAGGGTTATCTACTTCGCCACCCAGGCCAGGCGTTTCACCATGTTCGTAAAAGCCCATACCCACAACAGTATTCAGATCAGAGCCCAAAGCCACAAAGCCATACAGAGTTGACCATAGCCCATAGCCTTTAACGGGCAGTATCACAGTCTCAATACCCTGCTCACCTTCAACGAGGTAAATCTTGGAGATGTTCTCACGACGTGAAATCTTTGCCAGGTCTTCATCAGAAGTTAATTCTGATGATTGGGCAGAATCTTTAGCCGCTTTACGCTGGTCATACTTGCCTGCATCAACCGCATCGGTATAAGTACCCGTTTGCAGGTCAACCAGTTTAGTGGTGATCTGAGAAAACTGCTCTTCAACACTCACGCCTTCTTTCAGCAAACCAGCCGCTGCAAGAATGTTACGGTTGAAATCAAGTTGCTTGTTAGCCACCTGAGCCGGTTTCAGCAAAACTGCTGCGGTGGAGACCACCACAGAACAGACAATACACAGTACTAACGCGACTGTGATTGTTTTTGAAGTTGAATCGTTATTAGCCACGTGCAAGCCTCCGCTTAATATTCGCCTGAACCACAAAGTGATCAATCAACGGCGCAAATAGGTTTGCAAACAGAATTGCCAGCATCATGCCTTCTGGGAACGCCGGATTCACAACACGAATCAATACGACCATGAAGCCAATCAATGCACCAAACCAATACTTACCGGTATTCGTCATAGAAGCTGATACAGGATCAGTCGCCATAAAGACCAGACCAAAGGCAAAACCACCGACAACCATGTGCCAATACCATGGCATGGCCATCATTGGGTTACTCACTGGGTCACCGACGAAGTTACACAGACCCGCGGTCAGGAACATGCCCAACATAACACCCAGGATAATGCGCCAGGAGGCGATCTTCATCACGACAAGAACCAAGCCACCAATAAAGATAGCCAAAGTGGATGTCTCACCAATGGAACCCTGCATTTTACCGAAGAAGGCGTCCATCCAGGTCAGCTGGCTGCTCAGAGCGGCCATACCGTCAGTAGCCACTACAGACAGTGCAGTAGCTCCTGTGTAACCGTCCACTGCAGTCCAAACCGCCTCTCCAGACATTTCTGCAGGATAGGCAAAGAACAAGAACGCACGACCCGCCAATGCCGGGTTGAGGAAATTTTTACCAGTACCACCAAAGACTTCTTTGGCGATCACAACACCGAAGCTGATACCCAGAGCAACCTGCCAAAGAGGTATGTCCGGTGGGCAGATCAAAGCAAACAGTATAGAAGTTACAAAGAAACCTTCGTTCACTTCGTGTCCACGCTTCATGGCGAAGAGCACTTCCCAAACACCGCCCACAATGAATGAGGTCAGGTAAATAGGTAAGAAGTACAAGGCACCGTGAAGCAGGTTATCGATGATGCTGTTGGCATCAAAACTGCCGATGAACAGATCACGCCAGTTGCCAACCGCACCTAAGCCCATATCAGCCATGATGGTGTTGGCTTGCCAACCGACGTTGTACATACCGTAAATAATGGCCGGGAAGGTACAAATGAATACTGTAATCATCATGCGTTTCAGGTCGATACCGTCGCGCACATGTGCCGTTGTCTTGGTTACATCAGCCGGGCGATACAAACCCGTATCCACAGCCTCAAACAGCGCAAACCAGCTTTCAAATTTTCCACCCTTATGAAAGTTCGGCTCTATTTTGTCAAAAAAAGTACGTAAACCCATCGATTAACCCTCCTTCTCAATGCGAGTCAGGTTGTCACGTAAGATTGGGCCGTATTCGTACTTCCCTGGGCACACAAAGGTACACAGTGCCAAATCTTCTTCGTCCAACTCTAAACAACCTAGCTTCTGGGCAACGTCGGTATCGCCAACGATTAAAGCGCGCAGTAGTTGAGTTGGTAAAATATCCAGAGGCATGATGCGCTCGTAGCTGCCTACTGACACCATCGCGCGCTCTGAACCCATGGTTGTGGTATTAAAATCAAACTTCTTACCCTTAAACAGGCTGGATACATACAGGCCCATAGTAGAGAAGTAATTCACACCCGCTCGCAGGTAATGGAAAAGCGGACGATCACGACCCTCTTCCAGCACTGTGATTTGATTGTGATAGCGACCCAGGAACGCAACAGCACCTGCTGCTTTACGGCCACCAAACACAGAGCCACTGACCACGCGGTTTTCACCATCTTTTAATCGGCCAGCAGTCAATTCGTCCAGGTTCGCACCCAAACGTGTACGCATCAAGACTGGTTCGTTAACCTGTGGGCCTGCAAGCGCTACAACACGACTGGTTGGCAGAGTGCCTGTTGTGAACAACTGACCAAATGCAATTACATCCTGATAGCCAATGGTCCATACCGTCTTGTTCACAGAAACAGGATCCAAGTGGTGAATATGTGTACCCGCATTGCCTGCAGGGTGAACACCATCAAACTCTTCAGTGCTCACACGCTCAACTGAACCAACGTCAACGTTTGCAGCTGAAGCTTTACATACGAATACCTGACCGGCCGTCAATTTTGACAACAGGGTCAAACCATTCACAAAATCAGCGCTGTTTTCAGCAAGGATCAACTCGGGGTTAGCCGCTAGCGGATTGGTATCTATCGCTGTAACGAAAATGGAGTTGGGTGTGGCATCCAATGCAGGCACTTTGCTGTATGGACGCGTACGCAACGCTGTCCATAAACCTGAACCCACTAGATTATCTTTAACCTGCTCTGCGGTTAAAGAAGCCAACTGGTCAGCGCTGCACTGGGTAAAAGCCTCAGCCTCATCACCTTCCACATCAATTACTACTGACTGTAAGACACGCTGAGCACCGCGGTTTATTGCCGCAACAGTACCCGCAGCGGGTGCTGTGTAGCGCACGCCTTCGGTCTTTTTATCAGTGAACAGTAGTTGTCCGAGCTTCACCTTGTCGCCTTCTTTTACCGCCATTGTGGGCTTCATACCGTGGTAATCTGCACCAATGACGGCAACTGAACGGATCTGTGGACCATCTGTAATGGTCTGCTCGGGCGCTCCGGATATAGGTAAATCCAATCCCCGACGGATCTTTATCATACGTCTCTGCCTAATCACTCATTAAAAATAAGAACTTCATCCACCCTGTTCCCCTAACGCAAGAACGCAGTCTACCCGCCTTAGCAACACAGGTCACTCCGACAAAAGTAAAAGAACAGGCAAGATGATGCCTAAAATAAATCGCCGCAATTATAAAGATTGGAGGGCTTTTTAGCCAGCGAGGATTGCGTATTTTACGCCGATCCACCCAAAAAACTTGGCTGAAATTAGCACTTTAGGCCAGATAATTATTTATAGGCCGTCTGACAACAATGACCAGACACAAAAAAGCCCCACTGCTTCAGTGAGGCTTTCGGCACCCCCAACAAGTATTGAGGGAAAATAAGCTCAACTTATCTTAAGGATACATAACGTAATTAACGCCACTCATATCCTCTAGACAACGAACCACCTGACAACTGTAGCCGAACTCATTATCGTACCAGCAGTAAAGTACAGCACTTTTATCATTGGCAATGGTTGCCCTGGAGTCGAACACACAAGCATGGCGAGAACCAACAAAATCTGAGGACACCACTTCTGGAGAGTTGGTGAAATCAATCTGCTGCTGAAGACCAGAATACAGCGCCATTTCACGCATGTAGTCATTCAACTCTTCTTTATTAGCTTCTTTATCCAGCTGTAGATTCAAAATAGCCATGGACACGTTAGGAGTAGGAACACGAATCGCATTGCCGGTCAGCTTGCCTTCAAGCTCTGGCAAGGCCTTAGAAACAGCCTTAGCCGCGCCCGTCTCAGTAATCACCATATTCAAAGCAGCGCCACGACCACGACGATCACCCGTGTGATAATTATCGATCAAGTTCTGATCATTGGTGTACGCGTGAACAGTTTCAACATGACCATGCTTAACACCGTACTTGTCCATCATAGCCTTAAGTACAGGCGTAATGGCATTGGTCGTACAGGAAGCAGCAGAAATGATCTTATCATCGGCTTGAATATCGCCGTTATTGATACCGTAAACAATATTCTTGATGTCGCCCTTACCCGGCGCAGTCAACAGAACCTTAGACACACCTTTGCACTGCAAGTGCTGACCAAGACCCGCTTCATCACGCCACACGCCGGTATTATCAACTACGATTGCGTTGTTGATACCGTATTCGGTGTAATCAACCTCAGAAGGTGAGCTGGCGTAGATGACTTTAACCTCATTACCGTTAAGAATCAGAGCCTGGCGCTCTTCGTCAACACGGATGGTGCCTTTAAACGCACCATGAACCGAATCACGACGCAGCAAGCTGGCACGCTTAACCAAATCATCAGCCGCCTTCCCCTTACGTACGACAATCGCTTTCAGGCGCAATACATCACCAGAACCAGCCTTCTCAACCAGTAGGCGAGCCACCAAACGACCAATACGACCGAAGCCGTACAGCACGACATCTTGAGGCTGAGCCAAAGGCTTTTCAACCGCCTCAACCGCGCCGATAACACGTGATTTAACGAATTCGGCTACAGCCTGCCCCTTACCTTCTTTCATGTACTGAACGGCGATTTTACCCAGATCAATATGCGCTGGGCCTAAGTTCAGCGCGACCAATTCCTGCAAGATAGGGAATGTCTCAAATACAGACAACTCATTACCTTCTACCTGACGCACAAAGCGGTGAGCTTTCATTATGTCTATGACGGATAAACTAACCAGGGAGCGGCCATACACATAAATACCCACATTGCGCTCACGATTGAGCTTACCAATGACAGGAATCATCGCTTCAGCCAAAGCTTCGCGCGCTTTCCAATCTTTAAAGTAGTCGTCTGGTCTAGGTCGGTTCACAGGTTTTTCCCCGTCATTAAGTGCAGTTGAATACCAACATTTCGTCACTGAAACGCCAGCTACTGATCATATGGTGGGCTATTATGTGGATTCAAACAGCGCCGTGCAAGCCTACAGGGCACATCCAGCGAAATGTAATAAATTTACAAAAGATGACCTTTTGACTACAAAAAAGATTAACACTTAAAAAATCAATCAATAAACTCAAATTCAAGTGCCCTATAAAAAGGAATAGCACTGAGCCTAGGTCGCTAAATCGGGACAAAAACCATACTCATAACCCCGTGAGCAACCGTATTAATCTGGCGCTGCTTCTTATCCGCTACCACTTTCGCCAATATATCTTGGCACGCAATTAATTTCCCAAAAAGCCGCTCAAAGCTGAGGTTTATCGCCGTGCTATCAGTACCATCCGTCAGCAACAAGCGCTGAGCCGAATCATCCTTCGAGGTTCTTAATAGCCAAACCAACACCTCTATATTGCGAGCACTGTTATAAAGCTTTTGGTGCTCAATATTATCCAAAAAATAAAAGTCGTTTTTATAACCATAGGACTCCCTGAGCATTTCATTGAGTCCCGCCATAACCGCAAAAACGCGATCACCCTCATATCCAATGGACAACCCTAAGCGCATAGCCTCAACCCCGTAAGCACTATTAAGCTCAGGAAAATAAAGCGGTGCTTTTGTTTGGGCAAACAACTGCTCAAGCCGCCGATCAACATTCACACTACTATCCTTCTTCAACTCTCTTGGGTTACGAGCGTACAGCTTGCGCGTTAACTCCATCAGCAATTGCTGAGTTTCATGCCGATGTATGTCAGCCACCATATCAACATCAGCCTTGGCCAACCGCTTCACACTGACATCACTGCAACCGATCAGTAGTGTGATCACCAGCCAGATGCAGAACACGCCAATCATTTTCAAAACGAAGAACCTCTTTCCATACCGCTTCTGCTTTTCGCTGAGCAATACCTATTAAACTTGATAGGTATTTTAAATGCCAGAAGCACCCTAACCATAGAAAAGCCGCTACAATAGCGTCCCTTTAATTTAGCGCTCTACCACCCGGGCATTAGGTATCACCCAATGAATTTGCAACATCCGCTCTCACCGCCACTGAACCACACTGCGGGGTACAAACACTGGTGGAACAATTTATCGGGTAGCGCACAGGCTCTGGCCATCCACAGCGCAGCTAATCAGCACACCGGGCTTACACTGATTATCACTCCTGACACTACTAGTGCCAGACAGTTAGAGCGCGAGCTCAATTTTTTCGGCAAGGGCCAATCGGATCGGATCCTGCATCTGCCTGACTGGGAAACCCTGCCCTACGACAATTTTTCCCCTCATCAGGACATTATCTCTGAACGACTACAAACGCTCTATCGCCTGCCTCAACTCCAACAGGGAATTCTTGTCGTTCCAATCAGTACATTGCTGCATCGGTTACCACCGGTCAACTATCTAACCAGCAACAGCCTGGTCGTTGAATGTGGGCAGCGCTTTGTCACCGATCAAATGCGCAGACAACTAGAGCGCGCGGGCTATCAATGCACTGAGACGGTATATGAACATGGTGAATTTGCCGTGCGCGGCGCACTGGTGGATATTTTCCCAATGGGAAGCGACGCCCCCTTCCGTGTTGACCTGTTTGATGACGAAGTGGAAACCCTGCGAACCTTCGATCCAGAAACCCAGCGATCTATTGAGCAGTTACAACGTATTGAGTTGCTGCCCGCCCATGAATATCCCTTAGATAAGGCCGGTATTAGCCGCTTCCGCGAGAACTGGCACGACCGTTTTGATGTAGACCATCGAGAATGCCCCATTTACCAGGATATTCGTAATGGCATCAGCCCAGCAGGGATCGAATATTATTTACCACTGTTCTTCGATAAATGTGACACCCTATTTGATTATCTACCCCAGAATACCCAAGTATTTACTTATGAGGGCGCCGAAGAAAAGGTCGAGCAATTTCACAATGAATTAAACAACCGCTACGACAGCCGTTGTGGCGACCTGCAGCGCCCCATATTAAAACCACAGGAAATGTTTCTAGGGGCAAGTGAACTATTTGGACTGATCAAACAATTCCCACGCACCATCATTACCCATCAAGACAGGGAAAACTCTCAGGGTAGTTATTATTTCGCCACGGACACCCAGCCTGATTTAACTTTTAATTCACGAGCAGAACAACCTTTTAAGGCGCTCGAAAACTGGCTGATGGCTACGGATAAACGCATTCTGTTCACCGTAGAATCCGCAGGCCGTCGTGAAAACCTATTAGAGCTGCTGCAGCGCATTAGTGTGACACCACTGGAAGTCGACAGCTGGCAAGCGTTTCTCAACAGTTCAGAACATATCACTATCACCATTGCGCCACTCGAACAGGGTTTGGCACTGAGTGAGCCCAACCTGAGCCTAATCACCGAGGCACAACTCCTAGGTGAACGTGTACAACAACGTCGCCGACGCCAAAAGGCCACCAGTAACAGCGACATGGTGGTGCGTAACCTCACCGAGCTACGCATCGGTGCAGCGGTAGTCCACAGCGACCACGGTGTGGGCCGTTATTTGGGGTTAGAGACCCTGGAACTCGACAGCCAGACCAACGAGTTCCTCACACTTGAATACGCCGGCGGTGCCAAACTTTACGTCCCCGTTGCCAGCTTGGATTTAATCAGCCGTTATTCAGGAGCCGATGATAATTCCGCACCATTACACAGGCTAGGCAGCGAACAATGGAGTAAGGCTAAACGTAAAGCCGCTGAGCAGGTGCGTGATACCGCCGCCGAGTTATTAGATATTTACGCGCGTCGCGCTGCTCGCAAGGGTTTTGCTTTCGAGGACCCGGAAGCAGACTACGAACGTTTCTCGAATGCTTTTCCGTTTGAAGAAACCGTGGACCAGGAAAATACTATTCATGCCGTGCGCAGTGACATGCTATCCAAGCAACCAATGGATCGATTAGTGTGCGGTGATGTGGGCTTTGGCAAAACAGAAGTCGCTATGCGCGCCGCTTTCATTGCTGCCCACAGTGGCAAGCAAGTAGCCATACTGGTACCCACCACGCTGCTCGCCCAACAGCACTTTGAAAACTTCCGCGACCGCTTTGCCGACTGGCCCATGACGGTTGATTTGATTTCACGTTTTCGCTCTGACAAGGAGGCTGGAGTCGTACAGAAAAAAGTGGCTAACGGCCAGGTAGATATACTCATTGGTACCCATAAACTGCTGCAATCGAGTATCCAGTACAAAGATTTGGGACTGTTAATCATTGATGAAGAACATCGCTTTGGCGTACGCCAGAAAGAAAAGCTGAAATCTCTTCGATCAGCAGTGGACATTCTCACCCTTACCGCAACACCCATTCCACGCACCTTAAACATGGCCATGTCGGGCATACGCGACCTATCCATTATCGCGACACCACCGGCGAAACGTCTATCGGTTAAAACCTTTGTGCGGCAGGATGACTCGGCCATGCTTAAAGAAGCCATGCTCCGGGAACTGCTGCGTGGTGGTCAGATTTACTATCTCCACAATGAAGTAAAGACCATAGAAAAAACCGCTCGTGATATAGCGCAACTTGTACCCGAAGCACGGGTTGTCGTTGGTCATGGGCAAATGCGCGAGCGCCAGTTGGAACAGGTGATGTCTGACTTTTACCACCAGCGCTTTAATGTACTGGTGTGTACGACCATTATTGAAACGGGCATCGACGTCCCCAACGCCAACACCATCATCATTGATCGCGCCGACAAGTTTGGTCTGGCACAGCTGCATCAGTTAAGAGGCCGCGTGGGTCGCTCCCACCATCAGGCCTACGCCTACCTGCTAACACCTCACCCAAAGAGCATAACCAGTGACGCCAAGAAGCGCTTAGAAGCCATCGCCCAAACCACAGACCTTGGCGCCGGTTTTACACTGGCCACACACGACATGGAGATTCGCGGTGCCGGCGAGTTATTAGGCGATGATCAAAGCGGCCAAATGCAGGCTGTCGGTTTTAGCATGTACATGGACATGCTGGATCGAGCTGTAAAAGCCATCAAAGAAGGCAAGACACCCAACATTGAAGACGCACTGGATACCGGCGTCGACATTAATTTACGTATCCCGGCACTTATCCCGGAAGACTACCTGCCCGATGTCCACACACGCCTGATGATGTATAAACGTATTGCCGGCGCCGAATCTGACCATGATTTAAGAGAACTACAGGTTGAGATGATTGACCGTTTTGGCTTACTGCCCGAGGCGACCAAAAACTTATTCCGTATTTCCGGGATCAAACTGACCAGTCAAAAACTCGGCATCAGAAAATTAGAAGCTAATATTAAAGGTGGTCGCATTGAATTTGCGCCCGTGACACAAGTTGATCCACTGACGATCGTGAAATTAGTACAGAATCAGCCCCAAAACTACCGACTTGAAGGCGCAAGCAAGTTAAAATTTAATCTCGCAATGGAAAATAGCGAGCAGCGAATCAGTGTAGTATCAGAGCTGCTGACGCGAATAGCCCAAACTGCTTAATGTGCAGTGACAGGTCAGTCAATAGGTCAGTCAACAGGAAGAAACGGAAAACACATGAATCAAACGACACGCGCTGTTAACTATCTACTGGCCGCTTTTATAGCCACATTGTTCGCCCCTGTAATTTGGGCCGCTGAATCAGCCGGTAAAGAACGTTGGTTTGAGGTTGAGCTACTCATCTTCGCTCAACCAAAGTCAGAAACGGCAAACAAAGAGTTCTGGCCATCCGATATCACTCTTGAATATCCCAAGAACTGGGTGGAACTTAAAAACCCGAACTCTGCGAGTATTGACCTCAGACGTGACGCTTTTTACCTGCTGCCCGATAAAGCACATAAACTCACCGCCGAAAAAATGCAATTACGCTGGTCTAAAGCACATCGTCCCTTACTGCACGAGGCATGGCGTCAACCCGTATTCGATAAAAACAATGCCCCTTCCATTCTCATTCACGCCGGTCGCCAGTACGATGACCATCGCGAGCTAGAGGGCTCTATTCAGTTAAGTGTATCCCGTTATCTGCACCTGCAAACTAACCTCTGGTTTACTGAATTTGCACGTAATACTGATGATTCCGTGTCACCCAGGCCCAATCGAGTTACTCGTATTCAGCAAAAACGTCGTATGCGCAGCAAGGATCTGCACTACATCGATCACCCTTTAGTGGGTATTTTGATACTGATTACTCCGTACAAACAACGTTAGGCTAGAATCCGTCCCCATGTCCCCATAACTAAGTAATAGAGCCATTAACCAGTGCCGTTGCAGCACAACGCTGCCACGCCAACCTCCAACGCAACCGCCGTTAAGGCCGTACCCGGCGAGAGCAGTAAATAAACTCAGCACTCAGCTAATAAAAAAACTTACATTTTCATCCATTTAAAATGGATCTAATCAGCCGCTCAACATCAATCATGCCAGACTCAATAACCCTATGGATTTCATCAATACTAATCAGTTGATCACTGAGCCCTGCCGCCCAGTTAACCACCAAACAAATCGACGCATAGGGGATATCCAACTCTCGCGCTAAAGCAGCCTCGGGCATGGAAGTCATGCCTACCAGATCACAACCATCCTGCTGACAACGCTGTATCTCAGCGGCTGATTCCAAACGAGGCCCCTGAGTACACCCATAGACGCCATGAGCCATCACCGCTATTTTTTCAGCGTTAGCCGCCTCAACAATCTGCTGCCTTAATGAAATATCGTATGGATAAGTGAAATCAATATGATGAACACTGGTAAACGACTGCCCGGCCAACATTGCATCTCGCAAAGCAGCCTCACCGGTAAAATAAGTGTGCTCGCGTCCACCAGTGTAATCAATCACTTGATCAGGAATAAAGATCACCTCAGGTGCAGCATCAGGATGAATACCACCGACGGCATTGACACCAATAACGCGAGTAACACCAAGCTGCTTTAACGCCCAAAGATTGGCTCGATAGTTAATTAAGTGCGGAGGGATTTCATGATCAACACCGTGCCGCGCCAAGAAAAAGACCGTTTCGCCTTTAAATCGTCCTTCCTGAATCGGCGCTGAAATAACCCCTAGCGGGGTTTCAATAGTGTGCTCACCAACCAGTTGCAACCCTGCTAACTGGTACAGGCCTGTACCACCAATAATTGCCGTTGCCATTAATCACACAACCTGAAGTATTTAAACATTATTGTTTTGTAGATCAGAGTTCGGCGCATAGGAATCCTGAAGCTGAGCATCACCCTCTGGTGTCGACGCAAGATGCAAGGTTGTTGTTGGGAAGGCACACTGAGCTCCCACTTCTTCAATAATATCCAAAATACCCAGCAACACCTTTTGCTTAACGGTGTGGAACTCAATCCAGTTGGTCGTGTGTGTAAACGTGTAAATAAAGAAGTCCAGGGAAGAAGGCCCGAACTGATCCAGATTAACAATCAGAGTCTGACTATCATCGATATCTTCATGATTCGCTAAATAGTCACGCACTCGCTCAATAAGGCCCGCCACTTTGGCTGCGTCGTCATAGCGCACACCAATAGTTTCTTTAATACGGCGATGACTCATGCGCGATGGATTCTCTACGGAGATATGCGTAAACGTTGAGTTAGGGATATACAGCGGTCGCTTATCAAAGGTGCGAATACGGGTTAAGCGCCAACCTATATCTTCTACCGTACCTTCAATTTCTTGATCCGGGGAACGAATCCACTCACCCACACTGAACGGACGATCCAGAAAAATCATTAAGCCGCCAAAAAAATTAGCCAGCAAATCTTTAGCGGCAAAACCAACGGCAATACCGCCTACACCACCAAAGGCCAGCACACCGGAAATACTGTAGCCCATCGACTGCAACAGAATCAGTGCCGC
>JAUVQU010000077.1 GCA_030597965.1 Cellvibrionaceae bacterium | reverse complement strand
GCTGCCGTCTGCTTCAATATAGCCAATAATACAGGAGTGAGAATAACCGGCTTGCCGTAATGCTTTTAGACATTGGTTGGCTTGGGCGTCTGGAACGCCGGCCAATAACCCCCCGGATGTTTGCGGATCAAATAATAATTGATACTCCGCATTGCTAGCCCACTCTTCGGGATTGTTGATGGCACGTCGCAGGCGAATATTCTGAGGTTGTAAGCTGCTGGTGATGCCTTGCGCTAAAGTTTGAATTGCTCCGTCTAGTACGGGGACTTGATTGATTTTGAGTGACGCGTTTAAACCGTTGGGTTTAAGCATTTCAACAAGATGGCCGAGCAGGCCAAAGCCGGTAATGTCGGTACAGGCGCTCGCTTGATGGGCGTGGAATATTTCTCCGGCGATACGATTACTTTGCAGCATATTGGTAAGCGCAGTATCTATCCATTTTCCTTGCGCCTGTAATCGTGCGTGCGCCGCAAATAATGTACCTGTGCCTAAGGGTTGAGTCAGTATTAACACATCACCGTTTTCTAATGATGCTTTTTGCAGGATGTTGTTTTCCTGTGCGAGGCCATTCACGGAAAATCCAATGCTCAGCTCAGCCCCTTCACTGGTGTGCCCGCCGGTTAGAGTGCAGCCGTGTTTGTTCAGCACGGAAACGGCACCGCTCATTAGTTGCAGTAGATCGCGCTCGGTAATTTTTTCTCCGGCAAAGGGTAGGGTGGCAATCGCCATCGCGCTTTGTGGTAAGGCGTTCATGGCAAATAAATCACTCAGTGCATGCTCAGCTGCAATCTGGCCGAGCAGGTAAGGCTCATCCATAAACGCGCGGAAAATATCGACGCTTTGGAGCAATAGCGAACCGTCGTTATTATTGACGCGAATGGCGGCGGCATCGTCGGGGCTATCTAGACCCCACACCACATCATCACGTTGGACGGTTTGGAGTTGGTTAATCACACGGCTTAGTGTTGTAGCGCCGACCTTGGCACCGCAACCACCGCAGCGCATGGCCAGCGCTGAAATGTCTTTGGGTGTTTCATCTCCGCTGATGGCAGGGGCGACGATTATGGGAGGCATATTCTTAGACGAATCGGCTAATTTCAATTCCGAAAACATGGCCATAAAACGGCGGTCAATTGAGTCTTTCAGACGCCATACCCAGGAACCATAAAGGCTAGGTAGAAAGCGTCGATGGCCGATGGCTGATTTTGTTCCAAAGGTGAGCAGGCTTAAAAAGTTTTTCTGGGGGCGGTGTTTTTTGAGTGATTTATCCAATAATTTACGTTGCAAGTTTTTAAATAAAACAGGCCCTTGGCGAACAGCAAAAACACCAGCGTGGGGGCGTGGGTAATTTAACTGCTGAGCAATGTCACCGGCGGCAAAGACAAAATCGTGACTGGTGGATTGCAGGGTATCTTTTAATGCAATAAAGCCATTGGCATCGGTGGCGAGACCGGAACGCTTTGGCCATTCTGCGGCCTTGGCATTCGTACACCAAAATATAGTGTCGCTTTTTAAGGGCTCTGTATCGTTGATAAAAATAATACGGGTATCGGTGATTTCACTCACATCACGTTGGCGGTGAATGTGAATGCGTCGTTTTTTAAGTTTGCGCTCCACCGCCTTCTGCAGACTTTTAGGGTAACCCGTCGGCAATTGTTTGCCGCGAAAAACCAAATGAAATTCTACCGGCGCTGTGATTTCTTTACGCTGTGTAATGGCGTAGTGCATCGCAAAAATTAGTTCTATTCCTGCAGCGCCACCGCCGACCACCGTAAGAGCTACAGGCTCAGTTGCCTGTTTTAACTTTTGCAGTGTTTGTTGCCAGCGGGGATAGAGATCGCTAATAGGTTTAACGGCAATGCCATGCTCGGCAGCACCCTGGATACTGAGGTCCGGTGTTATTCCGCTGTTAATTGAGAGTAGATCAAAACCAATCGCAGGGCGGGAACTGTCACTGAGTAGTAGTTGCTTGTTGTTCAAATCAATTTTAGAAACGCTGGCTTTTATAAAGCGTGCACCGGCGTACTGGCACAGGCGCATTAGATCAATATGCATTTCATCGAATGTGTAATGTCCGGCAATCAGGCCGGGCAGCATTCCAGAATAGGGAGTTTGAGTCTGCGGGGATATAAGGGTAAGACGTACACCGGGCAGAGGCTTCATAGCCCACATTTTCACCACTTGTGCGTGGGCGTGACCGCCGCCGATCAAGACTAAGTCTTTATAGATAACCGATGAGTTCATCATGTTTCTGGCGTTGTCCTATAAAGTTTCTGGTGTTGTTTTTAAGTGTAATTGTTTTCGTAATTGCCGGGCTAAAAAATCCGCTCCAATATTGAGTAGCGCAGCACACAATATTAATAGCATAGCCCGATCGAAACGAAATTCTTCAAAAGCCGAATCAATGTAGAAGCCCAGTGTGCCAATACCCAGCATACCGAGAATGGCCGTTTCACGCATAATCACTTCCCAGCGATAAAGTAAAAAAGCAAGAAACTGACGGTAAAGTCTTGGCAGTACTTCGTAGAAGTAACGGTTGATTCCGTGGCAGGCGTCGTCTCTTAATGAGATGTCATCACTAAACCGGCCTAACAGGTGAGCAATAATAGCGCCATTATGAATGCCCAGTGCGGCGATGGCGGGTAACATGGAGGGGCCAACCAATAGCAGGGCAATAAATGCCAGCAGGTACTCGGGGATGGTGCGTCCGATAATCAGTAGCCCATCACCGCAATAACGCTGCAGTGGTTTGAAAAATAAAACGGAATTCAGCGGGAAGCATAGCAAGGCAATAAGGCCGGTAACGACCAGCGCAATTTGGCTGAGAATTAAGGTGTTGCAGATACCGGGCAAGATTTGTTGAGACCACAGTGACATGAACCAATCGCAAAGCTCCGCACTTTGTACTCCCCAAGATGCCGCGGCGCTATTGCCTAGCAGTGAAACCTCAGCACCCCGCAGCGGTGCGGGAATAATATCGACTGTAAAAAATTGCGTGAAAGTGCTCCAGTGAAATATTGCCGTGGGCGGCAAATAAATAATCGCCGCCAGCAAATAAATTGGCAGTAACGATTTTTTTAGCCACCAGCGTATGGTTGCTATCAATGCGAGCAATGTATATAGCAGCGCGGCCGCGTCGCTGTACTGGCCTTCACTCAAGGCTGTTTCTAGGTGAAAGCCCAGCGTCGGAAGTCCAACAAACCCCAATACAATGCTTGAGCGTATGGCGCACTCAAAACGATAGCTGGTGTATTGGGTGAGAGGTTTCCAGGCAAGCGGGAGTGTCGTGTAAAAAAACGTACTGAGGCTCTTGGTGGTTGTTAGGTTATTCCGTGGCTCCGGGTCAGTTTCTTCAAACAGTTCCCCGTAAATTTTGGCCAGTGTCCCGGCGTAGGGAATGGCAATGGCCAGTAAACCGGTGAGTGGTGACAGGCCGAATAATTGGATAAAAATGAGCGCCCAAAAGAGCTCATGAATGGCGCGAATAAAAGCACAAAAAGCGCGCACCCAAAATAACCGGTATACCAGCGCTAATAAAAAGCCGGCAATGGCTGCGAGGGCAATCCCCTGCAGCGCAAAGGCGAGGGTGTTTAATACGGCGCTAATAATGACTTGGCTCGACCAGAAATTTGGAGCGATTAGTCCGGCGCCCATTCGCGCCAGCTCATTCCATGGGTTGGCGCTGTATGTTTCCAGGTCGGCGAAGAATAGGCAGATAATGGCGATCAGGGCCAACACGAGGCTGACTCTGCGCAGGCCGCTGGCGCTGCTTGCTACAGGCGCTGGGCGATGTATTGGCTCGCAGTGGCTCACGGTTGCTTATCCAGGACATTCATTGATAAAGCGCTGCCAATTGCTCGGGTTGTACTTGGTCTGCACTCAGATCAAACGCTACGCGTCCCTGCTTAAGGCCAATAATACGATTGCAGAGCTTTAACGCCTGCCCGGTATCGTGCATGGCGATAACTAAGGAATCATGACGGTTAGCTATCATGCTCAGCATTTTTTCCGCTTGAAAGTCATCCAGTGCGGATACCGGTTCATCCCCCAGGAATGTACGGCGTTGCTGGTAGATAGCTCGGCCGATAGCGACACGTTGCTGCTGACCGCCAGATAACCGGTCAACCGAGTTAAACAATAAATCACCCAATTCTAGTCGGTCGGCTAATTGCTGAATTTCTTGCTTGGGCTCTGCAAAAGGTCGGATCAAGTTCATCACGTTATAGAAAAGGCTGTGTCGATCTAAACCGCCCATAAAAATATTGTGATAGCCGCTCAGCATAGGCACTAAGCCGTGGTGCTGAGGGCACCAGGCGACGCGGTCAGCAGCTAACGAGCGCAGATGTTTGAGCAGCGTGGACTTTCCCGCTCCGGATTGCCCAACCAGCGCAACGCGCTCGCCAGTATTAATGCTGAGCGAGAGCCCGCTTAATATACGTCGACCTTCGTAATGCAGGTCTTGGTTGTTAAGTTCAAATAAAGGATCACTCATCAATTAGACCTATAGCAATAGCGGTACTTTTGATGGGTGCGTAGTCGTCGTTGGTCGTTGCCACAAAAGATTGGCGCGGAAAGGCAGCCAAAAGGTCCGGGTCTGTAATATTGATCAAGGCCTGCTGGACTTTATTTTTAAAGCCCTCCCCCCAGCGTGTATCGACATCGCCGCGAATGGTCCACTGGTAGTCGGGGTATTGGGGGGTTGACCAAATCACACTGACTTCGTTGAGATCAATGGTGCCGCTGGCTAATTCTTTTTCCCAGACTTTGTAGTTAACAGCGCCCACTTCAAACACACCTGACTGCACCAGCGCGATGGTACGGCTGTGATCGCCTGAGAACCCTACACGTTTAAACGCATCTTCTGGTGCCTGCCCTAAGTACTCACGGATATAAAACTCCGGCATTAAGCGTCCTGAGGTGGAGCCCTTAGAGCCAAAGGTGAAGGTTTTGCCCCTTATCTCGGAGGGAAAGGCGCCTGGCTTACTGAGCCCCGTGCTGCTGTGAGCAATAAAGTAAGAGGTAAAGAATTGATCTTCATAGCCTTGGGCAATGGCTTCACTGCCCTCGGTGAGTTCGCGTGCCTGCACACCCGATAAGCCTCCGAACCAGGCCAGCTGTACTTGGTTGTTGCGGAAGGCGGTGACCGCGGCTGCATAACTTTTAACCGGGATGTATTTTACCTCGACGTTCAGTTGCTCTTGCAGGTAGTCTGCCACCTTGCCAAAGCGTTCCTGCAGGCGTGATTCATCTTGGTCTGGTATCGCTGTAAATGTAAAAGTCTCCGCCTGCGTATGCAGGGAGAGACTAAGTGAGACGAGCAGCGCTGTATAAACAGTCAATAACCGCACGGTATTCTCCTTTTTGGTGAGGAAACGTCCTTTTTTCGCGATAGCTTCGTCAGCTCCGTGCTCGATTCCTCATGTATTAATATACATTCCGGTTCTGTGCGCGGCGCTTTCTCACTCTCACGAAAAAATGCCAGTTTCTGTAGTTAGTTGTAAATTTTTAAGTTGATCCTCTTTAGAAGTTTGCTCCATGTAGGACGGGATGAATCCCGACCTACATGGTCAAATTCATTTGGCCTTGTAGCTCTCGGCCCATTCGACCAGGGCGTCTTTTTCGCCGCGGAAAATTTCACGGCCGTCGTGCTGGTCGTGCTGGTAGTCGTACATTGGGTCGTAGTAATCGGTGAGTAATATTTTTATGCCGGGACGGAAGCCGTCGGCGTTATCACTGCGTTCGAATTCGTTGAGGGCGTCGGTAAAACAATCCACCAGTTGTTGATGGCGGTCACCGCCCAGGCGTTTGCGAATACGGTTGAGGTTGCCCAGGATTTGTTCGCGGAATTTTTCCATCCCCAGTTCATCGCCGAACGCTTGCAGGTATTGCGGCCTGGCTTCGGTGACGTAATCGGCTAGCGCAATATCAATACGCTCTTCTGTAGGCGTTTCTAATACGGCTAATGGAGATTGCTGCATTGTTTCTTTAAATTCGAGTGGCATGGCCACGGAGCCAATCATGCGTCCTTCGTCTTCGGTGAAAACTGGCCGATTGGGGTGCTGATGACGCAGTTTTAGTAGCTCAATACTGAGCGCGTTTTCAAAATCAATTTGCATGGGTTGAGGCGTAATTTGTCGGCCGAAAGCCGAGCCTCGATGGCGAGCCAATCCCTCCAGATCAATACTGCGCGATAGGCGGTATATGGCCAGTGTTTTACCGCTGCCGGTACGGCCTGAAATTAACACCAGCGGTGTTTTAGGGTTGCGCAGTTCGACACTGTTCTTATCCAGCTCGTCGATTAAAAAACGACGCATGGCTTTATAACCACCTTCAACCAGTGGATAGTCGATACCCGCATCGGCAATTAGCTGTTTGCTGAGGTTGGAGCGCAGACCACCGCGGAAGCAGTAGAGGTAGCCTTCGGGGTGTTGGGCAATATGAATCTTCCACGTTTCGATACGTTGTGCCTGTACTTCTGGGGTGGCCAGTTTCCAGCCGAGGTCAATGGCGGCGTCCTGCCCTTGATCTTTATAGCGTGCGCCAATGGCATGACGTTGCTCATCGTCGAGCAGGGGGATGTTAGTGGCCAGAGGAAAAGAGCCCTTCTCAAATTCTACCGGCGCACGAACATCCATCAACGGGATGTCGTTTAAGAAAAGCTCGCGGTAGTTATTGGTGTTGTTTCGGCTGGACATAATTAAATTATTAAAACAGCACGCGACAGCGAACCGTACCTTCAATGTTGCGCAGTTGTTTGAGCGCTATTTTGCTGTACTCAGAATCAATATCGACGACCACATAACCTACGTTGGCGTTGGTCTGTAAATACTGGGAGGCAATGTTGATGTTGTTTTCAGAAAATACCTGGTTGATCGCGCTGAGTATGCCGGGCACATTCTTGTGTACGTGCAGTAAGCGGTGTGCACCCGGGTGGCTTGGCAGGGCAACTTCTGGGAAGTTAACCGAAGAAATGGTTGTACCATTGTCGGAATATTTGGCTAACTTTTCAGCGACCTCTAAGCCGATGTTTTCCTGTGCTTCTACAGTAGATCCGCCAATGTGTGGTGTGAGTATGGCGTTGTCGAATGCGCGCAGCGGGCTTTCAAATTCCTCTTCGTTACCGCGGGGTTCAACGGGGAATACATCCACAGCACAGCCGCCAATGTGTTTGGATTCCATGGCAGCAGTCAAGGCGTCGATATCGACCACGGTACCGCGGGCGGCATTGATGAAAATCGCGCCCTTTTTCATGGAGGCAAACTCTTTGGCGCCCATCATGTCTTGAGTTGCGGCTGTTTCGGGTACGTGCAAACTCACCACGTCAGCCTTTCCGAGCAGCTCGTTCATGTTGCGAATCTGAGTGGCGTTGCCCAGTGGTAGTTTGCTGATCGTATCGAAAAAGACTACTTTCATACCTAGGGATTCGGCCAATACAGAAACCTGTGAACCAATAGAACCGTAGCCAATAATACCCAGTGTTTTACCGCGACTTTCAAAGGAGCCAACGGCTGACTTGAGCCAGCCACCACGGTGGCAAACCGCGTTCTTTTCTGGAATGCCACGCAGCAATAATATAGCTTCACCTAAAACGAGTTCGGCGACCGAGCGGGTGTTGGAATAGGGCGCATTAAACACGGCGACCCCGTGTTCCTGGGCTGCTTTAAGATCCACTTGATTGGTGCCGATGCAGAAGCAGCCGACGGCGATTAACTTGGGTGCGTTTTCAAAGACGCGACGGGTCAGTTGGGTGCGAGAGCGCAGGCCGACAAAGTGGGCATTTTTGATTTTTTCAATCAGTTCGTCTTCCGGCAGTGCGGTCTTGAGGTATTCCACATTGGTGTAGCCTTCAGTCGCCAGCGTGTCTACAGCGGACTGGTGAACACCCTCCAATAGTAAGAAACGAATCTTCTCTTTTCCGAGTGACGTCTTGGACATGATTGGTTCTCAAATAATCGTGGTGGCTAGGATACACTTAGGGCGCGAATTCTAGCATAAAAAAGCAGCATATAAGGTTGAGTAATGGTTTATGCACACAGGTTAGATGGATCAAATAGTGACCTGCCGATCGGCAAGGTGGTTTGTGTCGGGCGCAATTACGCTGAGCACGCCCGGGAGTTGAACAACCCAATCCCCACCGAGCCATTGCTGTTTATTAAGCCGGCGACGGCAATAGTACCGATGGAGCAGCCTTTTACTATCCCTGCTGATCGTGGCTCGTGCCATATCGAGACGGAAATGGCGTTGTTGATTGGGGTGCCTTTAACATCGGCTGATACAGTACAGGCGGTGGCTGCTGTGGTCGGTGTAGGCTTGGGTTTCGATCTAACCCTGCGCGACCTGCAAAATGACCTTAAGGCTAAAGGTCAGCCGTGGGAAAAAGCGAAGGGGTTTGATGGTGGATGCCCTCTTTCTGGCTTTGTGTCGGCTGCGGGTGTGGATTTCGGAAATATAGACCTGCGTTTAACCCGCAACGGTGAACTGCAGCAGCAGGGAAATAGTGGCGACATGCTCACGCCGGTTGCAGAATTGCTGAGTTATATCTCGGGGATCTTCACTTTGATGCCGGGGGATATCGTGCTGACGGGGACTCCTGCGGGTGTTGGTCCACTGGATTCGGGTGATCAGCTCACCGCCGAATTGGGCTGTTTTATTTCTGTAAATACTCGGGTGGTTACTTGAGTGAGTCCTTTATACGAAAGCCATTTTTGCTTTCATGACCGAAGGCACCCTTCTCTTCTAGTATGCAGAACTTCACTTTGGGCAAACTCCTACAGAAGGCGATGAATAATTGTAGGAGCCAGCCCTGCTGGCGATATTCCGTATAAAGACCTTATGGTCATTACTTAGTGATAGTTTCAACCCCATCTTCACGGCCGATCAAAAGAACATCCGCCGAGCGCTCGGCAAATAGACCATTGGTGACAACGCCAACAATCTGGTTGATGGCCGTTTCGGTCGCTTTAGGGTTGGTGATCTTCATATTGTGCACATCGATGATGATGTTGCCGTTATCGGTCACACAGCCCTGACGGTATACTGGATCAGCACCTAATTTGACCAGTTCGCGACCCACATGTGAGCGTGCCATTGGGATCACCTCTACAGGCAATGGGAATCCGCCCAGGGTTTCTACCCACTTGCTGCCATCGGCAATACAAATAAACTCGTCGGCGACGGCGGCGACGATCTTTTCACGGGTTAACGCAGCACCGCCGCCTTTAATCAACTCCAAGTCTGCATTTGTCTCATCGGCGCCATCGACATACACCTCCATGCGATCAACACTGTTGAGGTCGTAAACGGGAATCCCGTGACTCTTCAGGCGCTCGGCGGAAGCTTCCGAACTGGCGACCGCCCCGTCAAAATGGCCCTTGATTTCAGCCAGATAATCGATAAAACAGTTTGCGGTTGAGCCTGTACCTACGCCCACAATGCTATCGCTTTCGAGTTTGGGTTTTATGTAATCAACGGCGGCACGGGCAACGGCTTTTTTTAATTCATCTTGGGTCATGTTTCTGGCCTGGTAGGTAGAGGTAAAAGCAGAGCAAGATTATATATCAACACGCCGTGTGATTGGGCGCTGTTGTTGAAGAAAACGTGCTGAAGAAAGCGTCTGTATGCGCTGCCTTGAATGGTTTACTATGTCGTCTTATTCACTACAAACAAAAAGAAGATAACCCGGCATGCCAGCATCTTATATCAAGCGAATCCTGGACGCGCGCATCTACGATGTCGCCGTGGAGACGCCCCTAGATCA
The DNA here is from genome assembly GCA_030597965.1 of Cellvibrionaceae bacterium. GTDB lineage: Bacteria > Pseudomonadota > Gammaproteobacteria > Pseudomonadales > Cellvibrionaceae > JAUVQU01. Next base: position 328 of record JAUVQU010000077.1, on the reverse strand, counting down.
TGTTCCATTTCTGTCGTCACGCATGGGCAATAATATTTTGCTTAAGCGAGAAGACCTGCAGCCGGTATTTTCTTTCAAGATTCGCGGTGCCTATAACAAGCTGCGTCAGCTTTCTAAGGAGCAATTGGATGCAGGTGTGATAGCCGCATCCGCAGGGAACCACGCGCAAGGTTTGGCGCTGTCTGCCCAAACCATGGGGGTAAAAGCCACCATCGTTATGCCGCGCACGACACCGGCGATTAAAGTGGATGCCGTTCGTGCCCGTGGTGCCAAAGTGGTGCTGCACGGTGATACCTATGATGAGGCCTCTACTTATGCTCAAAAATTG
>JAUVQU010000163.1 GCA_030597965.1 Cellvibrionaceae bacterium | reverse complement strand
GGAAGGATCAGACATAGTATTATCCTAAAGTGAATGTTTAATTTTTATGATAGAAGCTTTAGCCAATTTATCCCAGTCATGCTGATGGCTTGTCTATTCTACAGCGCCAAGTATTATCTCACTATACATATTAATTACACCACTCGACTTGACTAGACCTATGACACACAAACCCTTAGCTCACCCCCTGTATTGCATCGCTCACCGCGGTGGAGATAGCCTTCATACTGAAAACACTATCGGTGCCTTCAATGATTCTCTGCAATTAGATATCGACGCTATTGAGATCGACATATGGAACGTTGGTGATGAATTACTGGTCACACATGATCGCCGCCTAGGCCATACTTTGCCCGGCTATGGCCGATTAAACGACTTTCCTCCGGAACAATTGTTGGCCTTAGAGATGAGCTGCGGTGGTCGGCTCGCCCGCCTCGAAGAAGTACTGAAACTGGTTGGCGATAAAGTAGTCTTAAATATTGAACTCAAAGGACCTAACTGCGCTGAACCTCTCGCCAAAGCGCTTGAGTCTTATTGTCGTGATAACGGTAATTGCTACGAACAGTATGTGGTGTCCAGCTTCGATCATCATCAACTATTTGAGCTCAAAAAAAGCATGCCGGAAGTGCGTCGCGGCGTTTTAACCTTCGGTATCCCATTAGATTACGCCCAGTGCTGCGATGCCATAGAAGCCTATTCATTTCACTCTGGCCTCACCTTCGTTAATAAGGCCTTGGTCAACGATGCCAAACGCAGAGGACTGAAAGTATGGGTCTACACGGTTAATGAGATTGACGACATGCAGCACTTGTCGGAGATAGGCGTCGACGGTGTATTTACCGACTACCCACAGAGAGTCATTGATTTGAATAATGTGCGACGTAAGACGTAAGACGTGGGTTGCTCTCAGTACATATTAAAAACTTAGATTAAAAAATAGTGATTTTCACGTACTGGTGCGGAAGAGATGCGCACAGTGAAGGAGCATATGCTTAATATGTGACTGAGCGAGCACACGCCCGACAACACCGGAGTGTAAAAGTCAGATTAAAAATAGTGATTTTCACGCACTGGTGCGGAAGAGGTGCGCACAGTGAAGGAGCATATGTTTAATATGTGACTGAGCGAGCACATCTCTGACAAAGCCAGAGTGTGAAAAACGCATTTTTAACTGACTTTTTCGCCGTGGGTTTGTTTGTCGGCGTGATACGAGGATCGAACTAATGGCCCACAGGCAGCACGCTTAAAACCCAGCTCTTTAGCGTACCGGGTATACTCCTCAAATTCATCAGGGTGCACAAACCGCTCTACCGCCAAGTGTTCTTTTGAGGGCTGTAAATACTGTCCAATGGTGATCATATCGATATCGTGTTCACGCATGTCGAGCATCACATCAAAAATCTCTTCTTTGGTTTCACCCAGGCCCACCATCAAGCCCGACTTAGTCAGCACATCAGAACGACGCGCTTTATAATCCTTAAGCAGCTTCAATGACCACTTATAATTAGCACCCGGTCGCGCCTGACGGTACAAACGCGGCACGGTTTCCAAATTGTGGTTAAATACATCCGGCGCCTCCGCTGCCAGGATATCCAATGCCACATCCATACGACCACGGAAATCCGGTGTCAAAATTTCAATTTCTAAACTCGGAGACTGGACACGTGCTTCACGGATACAATCGGCAAAATGCTGGGCACCCCCATCGCGTAAATCATCGCGATCCACCGAGGTAATCACCACATATTTCAGACGCATTTCAGCAATAGCTGAAGCGAGTTGCAAAGGCTCACCCGCATCCAGTGGATTGGGCTTACCATGTCCCACGTCGCAGAATGGACAACGGCGGGTACATATCTCACCCATAATCATAAAGGTCGCTGTACCACCACTGAAGCATTCACCCAAATTTGGGCAGGTCGCCTCTTCGCACACAGTGGCCAAGCCATTCTTACGTAGAATTTTTTTAATGCGATCAATTTCCGGGGACACTGGCATACGCACACGTATCCAATCGGGTTTACGCTGAATTCCTGTGCTGGCAATCACCTTCACAGGGATACGCTCTACCTTCTCGGCATCGCGTAATTTCTCACCCTGTTTCAAGCGGCGAGTACGCTTTACAGGTTCATCCGCAGAATGATGCTCATCGGTTGGGTCGATTGGTGTGTCTTTACTCATTTAACCTAGGCCTCTTTTTCAGCCGTTGACCAACGCTCTAATAATTCTTCCACCGAATCCGTTGCGTTAATCACTTTGCTATAGTTCAACTGCTCAGCAAAGTGTGCGGCCACCATGGACTCTAATGCCGACAGATCGCTGGCTCGAGGGTCTTCACTTAAATGACTGGTTTGAACCATTTCCAGACCCTGATAACCGCATGGGTTAATCCGCGCATAGGGAGACATATCCATCTCAACATTCAGCGATAGGCCGTGATAACTGCATCCCCGGCGTATACGGAACCCTAATGACGCTATTTTAGCTTCATCTACATAAACACCCGGCGCATCCGGTTTCGGGTAAGCTTCTATACCCAAGTCTTTTAATGTCGCGACAATGGCCTTTTCCGTAATTGTCACTAAATCTCTGACACCTATGCTCTGTCGTCGTAAATCAATCAACGGGTAACCGACCAACTGACCCGGCCCGTGATACGTCACCTGACCACCGCGATCTACCTGCACAACAGGGATATCACCCGGCATTAACACGTGCTCCGCTTTACCTGCCTGCCCTTGAGTAAAAACCGGCGGGTGCTCCACCAACCACAGCTCATCGACCGTATCAGCATTGCGCTGGTCAGTAAGGTTAGACATAGCACGCCAGACGCGCTCGTACTCCTGATGCCCGAGGCGGCGCACAATCAAAGGCTGGTTGACGGTATTCGACATTCTGTATCCAGATCAGCAAGATTCGTGCTTACAGCACTATCTTGGTCTTGGGGTTAGTACGCAGTTCAACATGTAACTCTTCTAGCTGAGTCACACCTGTCGCCGTGATAAAGAAAGTAATCGATTGGAAATTACCATTGCGACTGGTCTTCGAGCTCAATTTGTCTCGATCAAAACCTGGCGCGTGTTTTTCCATCACCATGATGGCGAATTCAAAGTACTCCACACTGGCCTCACCCATCACCTTCACGGGATAGCCAACACAGGGAAATTCAATCTTAGGAGCTTCTGGTTCAGACATAACTAGTAATCAAGATATTCATAAAGTGGGTGATTATACCCCAGCGCGGAAACCTAAACGAGTCAGACCTAACGTCGCACTCACAAAAAAGCCCACACAGTGATGCGCAGGCTCCTAGCAGGGGACAAACCGATTAATTATTAACGAAACAGGCCAAGAATAAATAGCGTAATGATATCAATCAGACGGGCAAAAAATCCCGCCTCCTCAACGCTATCAGCGGCCACTAAAGGTACATCTGCCAACTGCTCGCCATTCAAACTTACGACCAAATCACCCAGTTCAGCGCCCTTGGCGAATGGGGCCTTAATTTCATTATTAACGTGCATCTCCACCTTCAACGCATCGCCCGCACCCCTTGGAATAGTCAGCACTAGGTCGTCCGCCAATGTCAGCCTAACCTGCTCGTTCTGACCGCCCCAAACGCGGGCTTCACTCAATACTTGGTCCGCGCTATAAAGCTTATGGGTCTGAAAGAAACGGAAGCCATAGGCCAGCAACTTTTGAGACTCAGCCGCACGCGCCGCCTCTGATCGAGTACCCATAACAACCGTCACTAAACGCATGCCCTTCTTTTTGGCTGAAGCCACTAAACAATAGCCTGCCTCATCAGTATGGCCGGTTTTAATACCATCAACAGTTTTATCGCGAAACAGTAGTTTATTCCGGTTCTCCTGCTTAATGACCTTTTCACCCGGAGCGCCATAAGAGAAATACTTTTCAGAATAGAGTGCGTAGTGCTTGGGATAATCAATAATCAAGGCGCGAGCCAGCAGACTTAAATCACGGGCAGTCGTGTAATGATCTTCCGCAGGCCAGCCAGTTGCATTCTGGAACTGTGTAGCATCCATCCCCAATAGCGCTGCCTGCTGATTCATCATGTCGACAAAGGCCTCTTCGCTACCCGCCACATGTTCGGCTAATGCCACACTGGCATCATTTCCAGACTGAATAATAACGCCACGCAGCAAATCTTCTACGGGCACTTTAGTACCTTCACGAACAAACATTTTTGAACCGCCCATACGCCAAGCCTTGACACTGATATCGGCTTGATCGTCATAGGACACACTGCCCGAATTAATTTCCGCAGAGACAATATAGCTGGTCATCATTTTAGTCAGACTGGCTGGCGGCACTTGTTCGTCAGAGTTGCGCTCAACCAACACTTTACCGGTATCCACATCAATCAACAGGTAAGAACTCGCCGCCAGCTGAGGGGGGGCAGGAATAATAGCTTGCGCCTGTACCGTCTGTACCGGCAACAAGGATGATAAACCAACGCACAACAACACTTTCAGGATTTTAGTCATAGAGCTTTTCAAAATAGGTATTTCCAACATCTTAATTCCAAAAAAATAGCCGCACCAGCGAATAGCTGTACTAACCAAGAAGTCGCAAGTCTACCAGCCATTCTTGGTCTGTCGACCAACTAAATTCAATTAACCGCCTAGCGCGCTTAATCTTTTGTTAAATGGGTGAATTTTATTCTGTGCGCCTCTAAAGTACTACGCAAATCAATCAATGCGGGCAAATCATTAACAGGCCCCACCTGTACCCGCCAAAGATTATCCAGCGCAGCCTTTGTTACTAAATTCACAGGGATATCTGTCAGGCCCGCAACCTTAACCCGAAGCCTCTCCGCGCTACTCTGCTGTGAAAATGCACCTACCTGCAGATAGGTACTGCTGGATAAATCACCGTTCTGCTCCGCAGGCTTATCCTGTAAACTAGATTCAAATACTATCGCATGAGCCTTTACTTCAGGCGGCGTATATTTTGGCTTTTCAGTAACCACAGGCAGGGCTTCCACCTCTACGTTAGCGGTGCCTTTCCCCAAATACCCTAGTTTAACTGCACCCGCATAACTTAAATCAATAATACGCCCTTTATGGAAAGGCCCTCGGTCATTCACACGCACAACAATACTACGGCCATTATCTAGATTGGTGACTCGAACATAGGAGGGAATCGGCAAGGTTTTGTGCGCCGCCGTCATACCATACATATTGTAAGTTTCACCATTCGAGGTTTTATGACCGTGGAATTTCTCACCATACCATGACGCACCACCACGTTCGCGGTAACCGTCGCTATCCGCCAACAGGTGATAGGTTTTCCCCAGCACTCTGTAAGGGGTCTTATTACCCGCTTTGGTTCGCACTTCGTAGCGAGGCACAGCATCTGGCACCTGAGATACATCGAACGGGTTTTCTGGTGCACTGTCGTACCTTTGATCGTAACGGGAGTCACTCGTTAGCCAAGAGCAACCCGATAAAAGTATCACGGACAATAATGATACTCGCATTAAAAGCTTAGTTATTGTCGACACAGTGATCATCATTAAACATTAAGTGGGT
>JAUVQU010000038.1 GCA_030597965.1 Cellvibrionaceae bacterium | reverse complement strand
GCGTACATAGTGGCCTGAGGGCCACGGACGTAGGGGGCCATGCCCGGCAATGTATTGGCGAACTCTAGATTTTCGGTATCAGCCTTGGTGTAAAGTGGCTTGATGTTGATCCCTTCCGGGGTATGCCAAGTCAGTTCTTCAGGTGTTATACCTTTGGTTTGCTTGGTGGCCAGGGCTTCCCAATCGGCCAGTGTTGGCTTGTTATCAGACATAAAAACTCTCTTTACCTTGTTGATATATGCCGATACCTAGTAAGGAATAACGACATTTAATGTTCTAATTCCAGCATTTTAGCACCAATGTTGATGCCGCGAACTCGTCTGTATTAATGATCGCCCTGGGGCTGATTCAGCTCAATTAAGACCCCATCACAGCTCTTAGGGTGAATGAAAATCACCTTGGAGTTGTGAGCGCCATCGCTTGGTGCGTCGGACAGGAATTGATAGCCTTTCTCTTTCAGGCGTGCAACATCGGCTTCGATATTATCTGAGCGGAAACACAGATGATGTAAACCAGCGCCTTTCTTTTCTAAATAGCCAGCGATTGGGCCTTCACCGTTCAGTGGGTGAACCAGCTCGATACTGGTTTCCGGCAGAGGAAAAAATGCCGTAGAGGTTTTAGCGGCAACAACGTCTTCACTGCCTTTATACTCAAGGTCAAAGTCTTCCATAAAGCGCTTGATGGACTTTTCCAAATCGGGGACGGCGATGGCAATGTGGTCGAGAGCGACGATCATACTGTTGAACCTTTAAGGGTTGATTTATAGGCCGAACATGAGCCCGACACGTTAATTGTCGGGCTCATGTTCGGCCTGCAAGTGTTGATATTTACAGAGCAGCCAAAAAATTATCGGTAGCAGATTTCTGTCGAGAGAATTTTTCTTCTGCTGTCTCTTCGATAACTTTCTCATCCGGTGTGATCTTGAACAGAGCCTGACCACTCTTGATGATAGTGCCATCTGTCTCCACTAAAACCTCTTCAATGGTCCCAGCAAACGGAGCGTTGACCTTGTTGAACATTTTCATCACTTCGATGATGTAGAGTGGGTCGCCGGCTTCAAAGTGGCTGCCAACTTCAACGAATGAAGGCATGCCCGGCGCTTCGCAGGCGTAGAACATTCCGCCAGTAGGCGCGAGGATTTCATCGGACTTAGCAGTGGGTGGTGGCACCAGTACCTTCGCCATAGCTTTCTGTAGATCTTCGTCAGTCAGCCTGTCTGGAATGTGAATGCTCAGATCTTCGTTAACGGCCAGTTCATAGAAGCCAGTTTTGTTGGCGATGTGAACCGGCAGGCTAATAACGTCACAACCAGCTTGATAGCCAATATGTGCAGCCTGTGCGGCAGTCCACTGCTCTGCCGGAATATTGGCGGGGGCGTCGCCAGAGAGTGCGTCTTCGATGGCGGCAAAATCAGAAGTACCCAGTTTTTCTTCCAGTGAGTTATAGAAAGAAATAGCTTGCTGCAGAATGTCATTATCATGATCCCAGATCATGCTAGACGCTGGCTTGTTGTCAGTGTAATCCATGTTCAGGAAGTTATAAGTGTCAGCGAGAACACGCACAGGATTGGCTTGCCAGTTGATCTTGCCATCATCAATGGTGAAATTATCTTTGTTGATGCTTAACCAGCCTGCCATCGTGTGAGGTTCGTTAATCAGTATCTCAATAGGGCGGGTCAGTAATTGCTGTTTACGATCGATGGTGTGGCGCAATGATGCACGGGCCTCTTTGTCGCCATTGGCTGTGTTTAGCACTTTGCGGAACATTTCGGTGTAAGCGTAGTTCAGGTCTAAATTGTTAGATTCCTGTTTAAGCAGGCCTACAGCGGTCAGGTAAGGCACGATAAAACGCGTGGATGGCCGCGCATTGATGTTGTTACCCAGGAACCAATTCACTAAGCCGTAGTGGAACTCCAGGTTGGTCTCAAGATCTTTACCGCGCAATTCTGTGATGCGCAGTACTTCGGCCATGTGCTCATAGGTGCTCTTACGGCCTTTGCCAACGGTCAGTAATAACGCAATGTTAGAGTCGTAGGCACCGGCAAGGTGATATTTCATGAATACATTAGTATCAGGGTTGTGCATGCTGATACCCTGGTCATCGCGAATCTCGCCTTCGATAGGGTTAGACCAGTTTTCAATCAAGCCGCCAGCGTGTGGCTGTAATGCCTGATTGGTCGCATTCATACGCGCTTCAACAGAAGCCTTGTTGCGTAGTATGCGGGTTGGCTTCGGCAGGTTAGGGCCGTGGGCCGCCAGCAGCACCATGGTTTCAACCAGAGACTCTACAACAAAACTTTCCGCTGTGTTTTCAGGGTTGGTAAACTTGAGTGCGTAGCACAATTCAGTCACACGGTGCTCAACCTGAATCCGGGTGTTCATTTCCATGAAGTAGTGAGCTTCGCCATCAACGATACATTCGAAGGTGCCGAGTGAGTCGAGCTTTACAGCCTCACCAAATCGTGCGCCTTCTTGCTCCATCTTCTCGAGGATCTCTAGATCCTTTTTAAGCTGATCTGCTTCGGCGGCCTTGCCAGCGGATTCTGCAATAGCGATGGCATCATTCAGTTCTTCTTCGGTAACCGATATTTCCAGCAGTTTCTGTTCATGCATTTGCAGAGAGCAGTCGCGACCGCCCATGGTCATACACCAGTCACCATTACCAATCACCTGAATTTCCTGGTGACGGGTGGTGTCGATGTTCATTTCGATTAATATATTTTTGTTGTCACCGACGCCATTGGTTTTTAACTCGATCAAACATTCCAAAACCAGAGAAGGTACTTTCTTTGCGGCTTTTTCTACGCGCTCTTCAAGGCTGTCGCCTTCATAGGCGCTGGCAGATTGCAGGATACGTTGACCTTTACCACCGCCACCGGCGATGGCCTTCAGGCGGAAGCGGTTATTGGGTTTCTCGGTCAGCATGCGTTTGGCTTCGACCTGCAGGGCCAGACCGATATCGGCGGCTTCGATAATATCAATACCCGCTTTGTAAGAAGCGGCGAGAAGGGCCAAAGCTTGCTCTTCTTCGTCCTTACAGGCAGTAAAGTCAACAGTGAGATTGTTATCTTTGGCGCATTGCTCCAGACCATCTTTACCGTACTTGGCGAACACCGCCAGGCTGGTAGCGTTGTTCACGCCTGGAGTAACTGATACACCAGTTTCCAGAGCGGTACGCTTGGCTTGGTCTTTCATGCCAGCAGAGCGCTGGGTGAAAGAGCACGGGCCGATAAAGTTCAAGCCGGCCGCTTCCATACCTGCAACCATCTCGGCGTCTTCCGACATAAAGCCGTAGCCAGCAAAGATAGAGTTGTAGTTGTTGGCCTTGGCGATATTCACGATTTGTTTGATGCGCACCGCACGCTCTTCTTTATCGGCACCTGTGTAATCAGGTACACGGTGTACGCGAGAAGGATCGGTTAGCTTGCGCAGTTCCGGCGCCAAAGCATTTTGGTAAACAATGGAGTCTTTTTCAGAAAGCAGGATGCCGTAATGAGTAATACCCATTTCTTCAAACACATCCATGGCTTCCTTTCGGATAGGGCCACGACAAATGATCAATGGACGTATGTCGCTGCAATCGAAACTGCGTGTCCAGGCGCCATTCGCGTTGCTCAGGCGACGATCTTTATGAGTTAACGGGTTGTCTAAATAATTTTCGATGTTTGTTTGCACGGCTTAAGCCTCTTTTCAAATCTTTTTCGTCATTCCCGCTAATGCGGGAATAGTCATAAGTTTTAACGTTTAGTGGCAACGTTTACGGGTGATGTTTAATGAAACTCGCGTTGCGGGCCACTAAAAGGTTCAGGCGTGTAATGTCTCAGGTGGAAGTCCATGTTCTTACACAGTACTTCACGTAAATCAGAAGGCATTACGATTTGAGAGATTGAACCTAAGCTCAAGGCTTCATTCGGGTTCATTAACTCAGCCTCATAGCGATCCTTCAAGGCGGCTTCTTGTGCAGCCTGCCATGCAAGAACATCGGCTTCGGTATCACCACCTTTCAGACGCTGTTTTACGGTGCCACGAATTTCCTGCAGCTCTTTCTTGTAGACGAATTCTACACCCGCTGGCCCCATTACCGCAGCGCGGGTTGAGGGCAGGGCGCAAACAAAATCGGCACCTGTAGGGTAGTTATTGTAAGAGGCGTAAGCACCACCAAATGCGTTGCGAACGATCACGAGGAATCGCGGCGTACGTAAATCGATGATGGCATCCAGCATGGAGCGACCTGCATGAACGATACCGCCAGCTTCCTGGTCTTTACCTGGACGGAAACCAGTGGTGTCTTCCATAAAAATCATGGGTATGTTGTACAGGTTACAGAAGCGGATAAAGCGCGCGTTTTTAAATGCGGCGTCAATGTCAATCTGACCGGAGCCAATAGCTGAGTTGTTCGCAATAAAGCCAATGACATTGCCGCCCATACGGCCCAGTGCACATACAGTGTTACGAGCACGGTCTGGCTGAACTTCCAGGAAATCACCGTGATCGCATAACTGCTGAATCATAATGGTGATGTCCAATGGGGTATTAAAGCCATTAGGGGAGTTGAAAGCTTTCTTCAATAGAATGTCAATATCCCAGGTCTTACGATCCTGTGGGTCAGAAGTCTCCTGATGAGGAGCCAGCTCTGCATTGTTGCTTGGCAAGTAATTAAGCAGTTCTTTTACCTTGCGCAGTGCAGAGACTTCATCGGGTACAACAAAATCGGTTACGCCAGATTGGCTGTGTACACCAGGACCACCCAGTTCATCGGCGGTAACGTCTTCACCCAATACCGATTTCACAACCCCAGGGCCGGTCAGACCAAAAAAGGTTTCATTAGGCTGGATCAGAAAAGAACCCTGACGAGGCAGGTAAGAACCACCGCCAGCGTTAAAGCCAAACATGCACATAACAGAAGGTACGACGCCGCTGATTTTACGCAGGGCGGTAAAGGCTTCTGCGTAACCATCAAGGCCACCAACACCGGCAGGAACAAATGCACCCGCTGAGTCGTTCATGCCTACCAGAGGAATCTTACGTTTCCCAGCCAGTTCAAACAGGCGCGCCAATTTTTTACCGTTGGTGGCGTCCATTGAGCCGGCGCGGACGGTAAAGTCGTGGCCGTAAACGGCAACATCGCGGCCATTAATCTTAACGATGGCGGTTACCAGTGAAGCACCGTCCAGGTTTTTACCCCAGTTTTGGAACAGAATAGTTGGATCTTCGTCGGTCAAAACACTGAGTCGCTCCCAGATGGTCATACGCTTTTTGGCGTGCTGACGCTCAACGTTTTTTAAGCTGGCTACTTTTTTGGGACGCTGTATCAGGTCATAGCCTTTCTTCAGTGTTTCTTCGTGTAGGCCTGGGTCATAAGAAGCCTGGCCGGGTACGCTGAACTCGACTTCTTTAGTTTCGTCAAATGGATTGACGAGTGATGCCTGGAGTTTCGTTGATTTAGTCATGACGGATGATGTTCCAACTGATGGTATGTAAAACTCTGAGGGCTGAGCAAGTCACCCCAATTTAGTGGATGTATAATAAAGACTATTGTCTATATTGTGAATAGCTTAATAGTCCGTGCTTGCTGATGTTAATTTTTGTTAACTTGTTGATAATGTTAGATTTTGTTCTTTAATGCGCGTGTTTTTAGTGACAAAAAACAATACATAAGCATCACAAATCCGCTCTCTATTATTCTTGGTCTGGTAGTTTTATGGGTTTGTTGATTGTTTTTCGGGCTTTTCGGTTTGGCGCTTTCTAGGTAGTTTTAGTACTTTCGAGACTTTGCCAATTTGAGGGTGTGGAAGTTTGTGTTGGTGACCTCACTTGGGCGCCTCGATTAAATGAATGACCGGTCAGCAATCGGAGAAGTGTTTTTTATCTTATTAGGATAATCTCAATGCTAAGTTTTATACGCCGTTACCCGTGAATATAGGGTGTAAGGTATTAATTTAATACGAACTATCGACCTAGAATAATTTATAAGAAGACGGAGTTTTTATGAAAATACTCAGGATTTTGGCCCTGGCTTCCAGTGTGGTTCTTGCTAATTCAGCTTTTGCTGCGCCCTACAGTGATATGTACGTGTTTGGCGACAGCTTGTTTGATACGGGGAATGCTGTAAGTGGGGCTCGAGCGACTAATTTGATTGTTGAAAATGGTGTTGTTACGTCAGAATTTGGTCCAGTATCGCCGGATTTAGTGGCCGCAGGATTGGGTCTGGATCGGGCGGCGCCTTCTGAAGAGGGTGGAACCAACTACGCGGTGGGAGCGCATGAGTCGAGCGATACGTTAGAGTCTATAACCGCTGACTCGACCTACGATGCGCCAGCGGGTAGGTTCACGTCGTTCTTTGCGAATCTTGAAAGCGGCAATGATGATTTTAGCTCAAACGCTTTGTATGTGCTTGATGGTGGCGGTAATGACATAGGCAACTTTAAAGTTATTAGTGATGCAGACGCCTTAGTTGTAGCTACTAATATGTACGCTGCAGCAGCAGCGTTAGCTGATCGTGGTGCTGAGTATGTGGTTATTGCTAATGTGCCTGCTTTTGGTTTTGCGCCGAGAGGCATCGCTTTTAAAGATTTTGCTAACGGGCGTGCGGCTTTAATAAACACCGAAATAGCAAATTTAGTAGGTGATCAAAATATCCTTATTTTTGATGCCTATAATACTTTGGCTGAAATTGTCGCAGATCCAGAAGCTTTCGGTATTCCATTAACCGCTGATCAGATTAGTTACTCGTGTTTTACCTCCGATGCTGGTGGTTGTGACCCTGTAGGCGCAAATAGTGCCAACCAAGATGCCAAAATTTCAGGCAGTGATCCTGATCCATATCAGTTCTTCTTTAATGATGGTTTGCACCCAACCACACTGGGCCAGGAGATTTTTGCCGATTACATGTTGGCCTTATTAACTGCGCCAGGCCAAGTGTCACTCTTGCCAGAAATAGGTGTTGATGACGTCAAATCTGTCATGCGCACGGCAAAGAATGCAATGCGAGATAATCGTTTTGGTGCGACTGAGAAAGCCGGGACGGTTAAGCTTTGGGGTGGTTTAAGCCAGGACGACAAAGATTATGAGACCAGCTATGGCGATGCGGAGAACGAAACAACCCGCAACACAGTGGGTGTGAGTTATCAGCTATCCGATAGTGTTTATTTAGGCGCTATGGTCAGTCGTGGTGATAACGAGCTGGAATTCTCTGGCAGTAAATCCAGCTATGAAATGGAAAGCCTGAGTTTTGTTGCCATGGCGGGTTATCGTAAGGATCGCCTGTTTGTGGAGGGTGCAGTAAGTGTCAGTGATCTTGATTACGATGACCTGGAGCGTACTTTTAGCTTAGGGCCTGTATTAACTCGTACAGAAGCGGCGGATACAGAGGGTGATGCTAAAGGTATTACCTTTAACGTTGGCTACTCTCTAATTCAAGGTGATAATTATCAAATTGGATCCATCCTGGGCTATGAATATATTGATATTGAAGTTGATGGATACCAGGAGGAGTCTGGTTTCTCAACCGCATTGAACGTGGCAGGTCAGGATATTTCCTCAAAAGTGTGGAGTGTTGGTTTAATGGGCGATATGACCCTGTCTGACACCTGCAAGCTTTACTCTGAAGTGGTTTATGAGAATGAAACAGAAGACGACCAGAACGATACTCGTATTGGTTTAGTCACCATTGAGGGTAACAGTGCGAAATTGCCTGGTTATCAGCGTGACGGTGATGCCTGGCGTTGGGATCTGGGTATTAATGTTCAATTAACAGCGGCTATGGATATCAACGTGGGTGCGGGTGTAACCAAAGCCGATGATTCAGATAACCTTTGGTATGGTGCTGAATTGGGGTACCGTTTTTAAATAATAGCGGTACTTTAATAAAATAAAACAAAAAGCCGAGAATTCTATCTCGGCTTTTTTATGGGTGATGATTTAGCTGAATTAATTTTTGTTTCTAGCCAGCTTTTCCATTCGGTATTCTTTGGGGGTAACGCCAGTCCATTGCTTAAATGCGCGGGTAAATGCGCGCGGTTCACTAAAGTTTAGCTGGTGTGCGATTTCTGCGATGGTCAGCGTTCTATTACCTAATAACTTATTGGCTAAATCATTGCGTATGTTGTCTTTGATCTGTTGGTAGCTTGTCCCTTCAGCGCTTAATTTTCGCCTCAATGTTTGTTCGCTGATGTGTAACTGTTCGGCTAATTGATCCGAATTGGGCAGCACTAAAACTTCATTACCTTTCGACTGTAATAATAAATTGATGTGCGCTGTTAAACTGGTGTCTTCACCGGGAATGGTCAGTAAATCAATCGGCGCGCGCGTTAAAAATACCTGTAATTCTCGAGCACTTTTTACCAGGGGCTGCTCTAAATAATTGCGATGAAAAACCAGGCGATTATATTTACTGTTTAAATGCGTTGGGCAGCGAAACAGCAGGCTGAACTCTTTGGCGTCAATCGGGGTGTAATTAATATAGGCACCCACCAGCTTGATAGGCTTGCCGATATACCAGCTGGCGAAGCGGTGCCAAATGACGTGCCAGTATTCAATGTAAAAATGTTCAAAATCTATATCGGGTTGGCGAAAGACCGTGGTGAGGTACACGTGTTCACCTTCTACCTCTAAGGTCATTTGCAGCTCGTCGGTGATTTGATTGTAAAAGCGAATGCCACGTTGTAATAATTCTTCCAGTGTTTCAGCGCTTGATACCCACTCGGCCATTAAATCGAACGTGCCAGCTTTAATGGGTTTTTCGGTGAAGCCCATAAACTCATCATTGAGTTCCTCCCCAATGGAGCGATAGAGCTTCGCGACGAGATCAACATGAATCCGTTCTTTAGGGTCGCGCAGAGGTTTCTCAGGAATACGTGCTTTTCGCAGTAATGCCTTGGTGTCCAGTCCGCGCGCTTTTGCACCACCTAGGGCGCTTTTTATGTAGTGGGTGCCGATCGTAGCCATAGTGAATTAATATCTTCAGTAGATGCTAAAAGGTTTTTCATGAAAGATTGTGGTTTTAATAAACACCAAAAAGGGTATTTATAAAAGATGTTGGTTTTTAATAAATACCAAAAGGTTATTTATAAAAGATGTTGGCTTTTAATAAATACCAAAAGCTAGGCCGCAGGCCATGGTTTGTCCCAGTTCTTTCGCTTGTTCAAGGTGCTCAGGGGTAACTTCTCCACGGGCGATTAATGGCTCAATTACTTTTTTCATAGGGTAGCCGGTTAAAATTCTATCGCACTCTCTGACAGCCCCTGTGCCGTCATTACCTGCGGATATAAACAGAGCATAGGGGCGATTTAACTCGTAAGGCTCGGCGGGGTAGTAGGTACGATCAAAAAAATCTTTGAGTGCACCGCTCATGTAACCAAAATTTTCAGGCGTGCCGAAAAGGATGGCATCACTCCACAATAGATCATCTAAGTCGCTGTCTTTGGCCATTTTACAGCGTAGCTCTATCTCCGTTTCCTCTTGTGCACCAGCCACTACCGCCTCGCAAAGTTGGCCGGTATTGCCCGATTGTGTGTGGTAGACGATGAGTAGGTGTTTCATTTTTATCTCGCTGATAGTGTTCATATCTTAGCTGATCAGTTTAGCGCTGGGAACGAGACATATTCCTCTATCCATAAACTTGTGCGATGCTGTTGAATCTTAGGTCTATCAAGGATGATGGTCTTGAAATATTTTATTATTTTTTGCATCTCTATTCTGGCTTGGGGGTTTGTGCCTTCGTTGCCGAGGTTAAGCCTTTTTCTTTTTCCTGCCTGTACTTGTTTGCTCTCCCTATATTTTTCCAGGTTGTTACACCATCATCGAATAGTGCGGCTTTCCAGTTTTTTATTGGTCGTATTATTTTCTGGTGTTTTATCGGTTAACTGGGGGCATTCTGCCCTGAAGAATCAGCTTCCAGAGCATTATTCAGGGCAAATTTTTGATGTGCAAGGGTGCGTTTCATCACTCGTTAGTTTTAAAAGTCGAAGCTATCGTTTTGAATTTGAGCCGAGCTTGATGGCACACAGTGAGTCTGGTCTTGTTATTACTACCCCTAAACGCATCCGGCTTTCATGGTTTAAAACGCACGATCAGCCTGAGCGTATTCCGAAACTGGGTGAGTGCTGGCAATTAAGGGTAAAGCTTAAACGGCCTCATGGCTCTGTAAATCCCGGTGGTTTTGACTACGAGCGTTGGCTGTTGACCAAGGGTATTGGTGCTACAGGTTATGTCAGGACTCATTCTGAAAACCATTTTATAAAATACAGCGGATGGGACTACCTTGGCGCTTATAGGCAATATCTGGATGATCATCTAGGCATTGCACTTGGTGCTGTGGATGCCGGTATTGATAATTATCATCAATCTAACACCCCAATTCTGCGTGCTTTATTGTTGGGTGATCGCAGTGCCATGACGGCCGATCAGCAGGCGCGTATTAATCATTTTGGTTTGGCGCATTTACTGGCGATCTCTGGGCTGCACATTGGTTTGGCGGCTGCGTTTGGTTATTTTTTAATTGGGGGTATTGCGCGCCTTCTTTCAGTGCGGTGGCCACATCACGTCTTTACGCCGTACTGGGCTATTGTTGGTTCCGTCGTCTTTGCCGGTATTTACGCTGCGCTGGCAGGCTTTTCTTTACCAGCACAACGAGCTTTGGTGATGTTGTTGAGCCTATCTATCTGGCAGTTATGGGGGCGTAATCATTCAGTGTGGCAGGCTTGGTGGTTGAGCATGGCGTTAATATTGGCGTGCTCGCCCTTGTCGGGATTCGGCGCTGGCTTTTGGATGACCTATATGGCCGTAGCGGCACTTATTGCCGGTTTTCAAGCACCCGTATGGCAGAATAGAAACCTTATTCATCGATTGATATGGGCTCAATTGCTGGTATTTATTGGCTTGCTCTTGCCGCTACTTTGGTTTGGGCTTGGTGTGAGTGGCTGGTCGCTGTTAGTCAATTTAGTAGCTATCCCCTGGGTGGGACTTATGGTGGTTCCGCCACTGCTTTTGGGGGCGTTATTAATCACGATCAATGAGTGGTTGGGGTTGCACCTGTGGTATTTGGCTGATTGGTCTATCCAGCGGTTATTGGATGCATTGTCGTGGCTTAGTGACTGGGAGTCTCAAAGGCAGGCGAAGAGTCTACTCCGGGGAGAAAATACCTATTCGTCATTTATCAACGGTCAAGATATTTACCTTTCGCCAAGTCTAGTAATACTAAGTGCCGTGCTTCTGGCGTTTTATTACGCTCCTAAAAAACTCCCAGCTAAAGCGACCGCATTATTAGGTATTGTTTTAATACTGATTGCTCAGCCAGTAGAAAAAAAGCCGCAGCTTTGGGTGCTGGATGTGGGTCAGGGTTTGTCTGTGTTAGTTGTTACAAATGAAGGTTCTGTTTTATTTGATGCGGGGCCTGCCTATGGATCAGGTTTCGATGCAGGTAGCTCGATCGTATTGCCCTCGATGAATCGATTAGGCGTTAAGCGTCTTAATACGGTAGTTATCAGTCATGGCGACAGTGATCATAGCGGCGGCTGGAATTCGGTTGCGAATAAAGTACCTGTTGGCAAGGTATGGGCGGGGGAGGTAGATAAGTTAAAGGGCGCTGTGGATGTCAAATATTACGGATTAATGGAGCCCTGCAGTACAGATCAATATTGGATGTTAGGAGGGGTTCATTTTGATCTTTTGGCCAATCCGTTATCGATAAAGAATTCAGCAAAAGGGAACAATCGTTCTTGTGTTTTGCTGGTCTCACTGGGAGATGAAAGAGTGTTGGTTCCAGGTGATATTGAAGCCCTGCAGGAGCGTTATTTTACTAAACATCCTAAATTACAATTAGGTGTTACTGGTCTGGTGATGCCACACCATGGCAGTAAAACATCGTCAAGCGAACGATTCCTCCGACTCATGAGTCCGACATGGGCCATTGCGAGCGCGGGTTACCTTAGCCGTTATGGACACCCACATCCCTCGGTGGTAACGCGTTACAACAAGAAGGGAATACACATACTTTCGACGGCAGAAATGGGCGCGTTACGCTTTCTTTTTACGGAGAATCAATTACCAGAGGGGTATCGGGATCTACAGAAAAGGTATTGGCGTTAGTTTTATGGTCGTCTTGGTTGAGTTTTGTGCAGCCTCCCACAATTGAGTGTTTGGAGTTGCTCAATTGAGGGGAGGGTGTGATAAAGTCAGTCAGATAAATCACTGCCGCAGATGACTGGCTGTTAGTGAATAAAAGTGGTTAATGATCTAAAAGAGGTGACATGTGTTTGAAATAATCGCGGCGGGTGGCTGGCTGATGCTGCCTATAATCTTGTGTTCCGTTGCTGTGATTGCTATCAGTGTTGAGCGTTACTGGACGCTTGGCCCTAAAAAAATAGCACCAAAACACCTATTGGCCCAAGTCTGGGGCTGGTTAAAAAACAACCAAATGGACAGTGCTAAACTTTATGAATTAAAGAACAGTTCAGGTCTTGGTCGTATCTTTGCCGCAGGTTTAAGCAATAGTCGTCAGGGGCGTGAGGTCATGAAGGACAGTATCCAGGAGGCCGCTAATCATGTTATCCATGAAATGGAGCGCTACCTCAGTGTGCTCGGCACTATTGCCGCTATTGCGCCGTTACTGGGTTTATTGGGTACAGTACTGGGCATGATTAAAGTATTTACCGCTATTATGCTAGAGGGAACAGGTAATGCGGGCGTTCTTGCCGGCGGTATTTCCGAGGCGTTAATTACCACTGCAGCAGGATTGTGTGTTGCGATTCCAGCCATGATTGCGCACCGTTATTTTCAGCGCCATGTCGATGGGCTTGTGGTTTTTATGGAACAGGAAGCTATTAAGTTGGTGGATGCTCTACACAATGATCGACGCGTAGATGTGAAGAAGTAGTGGTGACGGCGTGAAGTTTAAACGACAGAGCCAAGCGGAAGACTCCATCAATTTAACGCCATTAATTGATGTGGTTTTTTTGTTGCTGATCTTTTTTATGGTGTCCACCACATTCACAAAAGAAACTCATTTGAGTGTGGACTTACCCGAGGCAGTGGGCGAGGCTTCCATAGACGCACCACGGCAACTCGATATTTTAATTACCGCTCAAGGCGATTACTCAATTAATGGCCAAGCGTTAATGAACAACTCGATGGCTACTTTAAAGCGTGCCATTAGCGACCTTTCGGGTGGAGACACTAAGGTGCCTCTCAGTATTACAGCCGATGCACAAACCCCGCATCAGGCGGTGATAACAGCAATGGATGCGGCAGGGCAGTTAGGTTTTGTTCATTTGAGTATGACAACCCGTAATCCGAAGACGGATCAATAAAGGTCTTCAATAGTCTATGTGGAATAAGGCATGCTGACACAACAATCAATCTCTGCAGCATGGTACCAAGGGCGTTGGTGGTGGTATTTGCTCTTTCCACTCACCATGCCTCTGTCGTGGTTGTTTGTATTAGTTGCTAAACGACGTCGTTATTCCCATCAATCGAATACAGAAGATTTACCAGTGCCGGTACTGGTGGTGGGTAACATTGCGGTTGGTGGTACTGGCAAAACCCCAGTGATAATAGGCTTGGCCAATTATTTACGCGATAAAAACCTGCGCCCGGGTATTATCAGTCGTGGCTATGGCGCAAAAGCACCGTATTACCCTTTCCCGGTGGATGCCGCTAGCTCTCCTGAACAGGTGGGTGATGAACCCCTGCTGATCACTAACGCCACTGGCTGCCCGGTAGTTGTTGGCCCGGATCGTTACGCGGCGGCACAATACCTTTTAGCCAATAATAATTGTGACATTATCTTGAGCGATGATGGCATGCAGCACTACGCCTTACCGCGTCAGTTTGAACTTTGTGTGATGGATGCTCAGCGTGGTTTAGGTAATGGTTACTGCTTACCGGCAGGTCCTCTCAGAGAGCCGCCTGAACGTTTGCAGGAGGTTGACTTGATTCTTGCCAATGGCAACCTAACAGAAGCGGCACAATCTCAATTAAACCGATACACCGAAGGTGCGACAGAAGTTGCGGCTATGAGACTTAAGCCAACTCGCTGGATTAATATTAAAACAGGCGATGAGTTCGAAGTTACACAAACACAAGGACAGAATGATGAGCAGAAAAACTTGTCTCTGCCCTGGGGTGATGAGGCTGTGTTTGCTGTCTCGGGTATTGGTAACCCGCAACGTTTTTTTGATAGCTTGGTTGAACTGGGTGTGGACGCACAAACCAAACCCTTCGATGATCATCATAAGTTTGTCGAGGAAGATTTTTTCGAAGCGAGTAATAAGCCCGTGGTCATGACGTCTAAAGACGCTGTGAAATGTCAGAACTTTGCACAGAATAATTGGTGGTCATTAGCCATTGAAGCGGAGTTTGATCACACTTTTTATGAGTCAATTGATCAATTTATTGCTCCGTTAATTAAAAAATAACCGCTATTATTCCTAGAAATAGAAGTGCCCATATATGAAGTTTACAGTAGTTATTCCTGCCCGTTATGCATCCAGTCGTTTACCCGCCAAGCCGCTGGCTGATATCGCAGGCAAAATGATGATTCAGCGCGTTTACGAACAGGCGTTAAAAAGTAATGCATCCGATGTGATTGTAGCGACCGATGACGAGCGTATAGAAACAGCGGTTAAAGCGTTTGGCGGCAAGGTCTGTATGACTGCCGTAGATCACCAGTCCGGCACTGACCGTCTACAGGAAGTCGTGGCGAAACTAGGTT
>JAUVQU010000255.1 GCA_030597965.1 Cellvibrionaceae bacterium | reverse complement strand
GGTCGGGATGGTTTAGCGGCAAATGCCTGGATGGTATATGGTCTTCAGGATGTCATTATGTTACGCCAGATGCTGTCTAAATCCGAAGCCATAGAAAAAATTAAACAGCTGGAACATCGTAAACTGGAAGCGATGCTGGGCTTTTGTGAAATCATTTCCTGCCGCAGGGGCAGTTTGCTGAGCTATTTTGGCGAACAGCAAAAAGAACCCTGTGGAAATTGTGATAACTGTGTTCGTCCACCCCAGACCAGGGACGGCACCGTATCTGCCCAAAAGGCTATCTCTACCGTGTACCGCACAGGGCAGCGTTTCGGCGTCAACTACGTCATCGATGTGCTCAGTGGCAAGGATGATGAACGTATACACCGTAACCGCCATGACCAGATCAGCACCTACGGCATCGGTGATGAGCACACCGGCGTGGAGTGGCGCAGCATCTTTCGTCAGCTTATTGCCCAGGGTTATCTCACGGTGGATGACGAGGGTTACGGTGCCCTCAAATTGACGGAAAAATGTCGCCCAGTACTGCGTGGTGAGGCAGCTCTAGAACTGCGAAAAATCACCAAGCCAGAAAAGATCAAAAAGGAGAAGGCCGAGCGAAAACAACAGGCCCTGCGTGCTATCGATGAGCCGCTGTTTGAGGCCCTGCGTTCCCTGCGCCTTGAGCTTGCCCAAGAGCAAGGTGTGCCGCCTTACATCATCTTCCATGATTCAACTCTGGTGGAGATGGCCCGCACCCGGCCCGCAACACACGAAACCTTACGTTATATACCAGGTGTCGGTGAGCAGAAGCTCAAACACTACGGACAGCAGTTTCTCGAGGAGATTGCCAAATACCCACTGCCTGAATTGCTCGACAACAACCTGAGCGACACCGTCAATGAGACCCTAGCTCTGCACCAGCAGGGCAAAGATGCCGAGGCCATTGCACGTGAACGTAACTTAAAGCCTTCCACCATCTATACCCACTTAGCAGAGGCCGTGGCTGCGAGTCTGCTGAGTGTTCGTGATGCATTGCCTCTAGATGATGCTCAGTATGCGGAAATTGTTAACACGCTGGAGATGCTGGATGCTGAAAAAGAGGATTCTATGAAGCCCATCTATGAGGCCTTGGATGGAAGGTACGATTATGGGGTTCTGAGATGTGTGTTGGCGGGGTTGTAGTATCCAGGCTTCGGTTAAAACAAGGAACCTCTGATTAAGTCAGAGGTTCCTTAAATAATAATCCTACTTGGGTACAAGAATGCGCCTGCCAGGCTCAGAGCTTTGGTTCAAAACTGAACTTCTGCCCACCTATAGAGGCTTCATACATGAGCCCCTGCTTGGGTAAGGTAAAAATTGCCACACCATTATCATAATCTGCATCGGCGGAAACGCCGGCGTTAACTGCTATCGCCGAGGCCTGAGCGCCAAATTCGAAGGAGCCATTGGTAAAGCTTTCCAAGGCTCGTTTATCCTTAAAGAAAATGATCTCAGTATAAGACTGCCCACCCAACTGAAAACCAAAGGTTATCTGGGTGAGTTTTGCGGAACCAATAAATTTGCCTCTCCTAAAAACCTCCCCTTCACCATAGGCCCCGCCGAGTCCGATACCGGCTTTCCCCACAGTTGGAAAGATTGCGTAACCAAAAGCCTTTTCGAAGAATAGCTTTAGGTTGGGATCCTTTTTCTTTAGATTGGCTATCGCTTGGTCGACAGCACGATTACCGCTCGCTTTCTCTTTGGCGGGCTCTTTCTGGCGGGGGTCCCAGCCGGCAAAAGCGGGAAATGTGGCCGAGGCCAGGATGATTAAGAGGATAGATAAGAGTAAACCAGTTTTTTTCATACTGCGGCCTCAAACAATTCACCATTTATCTGGTTATCGGACAGTTAACCGCTAAGTTTAATTTTCAATTACCCAGTGGCCTTCATCGTCACGGCAGGCGGTTCCCCTTAGGGCACGCGAGCGGTTGCCGGTGTTGATGGTGCTCAAGTAGTCACGACATCTACGTCTATCCTGAGTCATGAAATCGTTGGTGGGAGTAAAGCTATAGTCAGTGCTTTCGTCTGGGTTGCGCCAGCGGATAGAGCGATTATTTGGCGCCTGTTCAAGAGTCTGCTCCATGCAGGAACGATCTGCTTCATCCAGCTGGCGGCCGATGGCCTGACCAACAAAAATCCCAACCAGGGTGCCGCCGATAGTAGCAAGAGTCTTGCCGTCACCTTTTCCAAGCTTGGATCCAATGACGCCACCGGCCACACCACCGATTGCGGCACCGATGACGTCACGATTACAGCGTCCAATGCTAATATCCAGTGGCGCCACGGCAACCTTTGTTTTTGCAGGCTTAACCTTGTGCTTATTGCGATAACCGTGGGCGGGAGCCCATGGTGGAGGTTTTGCTAAAGCGCTATCGAAAAAGCCGCTAAGTCCAACGCAGAGTGCTATAGTCAGCATTGCCCTGAAAATCGCGTTGCTACGCAATGTGCCTACCTTAATCTTGTTTTTCATAATAATGTCCCGCCTAATCTATTTTCAGTCATTCCGGTCATGCATTTATAGCGGGGAAGCGTAATAAATTCTGTGATTGCGTTCACGGTTCTCAGGCTCAGGCTTCACTGAGAGGCGATTGGCGCTCCATAGGGATTATCCCGGAAGGAGAGTTGTAATTTGTGAGGGTGTATCTTGGATTCCGCTAGAGCAGGGTTAAAT
>JAUVQU010000212.1 GCA_030597965.1 Cellvibrionaceae bacterium | reverse complement strand
CGTTTAGGCATGGGGCTCTCCAGTAATAGTGCGACGCATTTTACGTTATACGTGAATGCGCGGCCAGCGGCTTGTTTTGGGTCAATCATTGGCTTATTTCTTGGGTATAGGGCTGCTGCGTAGGGTTCTATGGGGCTGTTGCGTAGGGTTGTATAGAGTTACTGCGTAGAGTTAAGTAAAGAATCGTGCGATCTGAGTGGCTTTCTATATAATCGTCGGTTCATTTAAAAAAATAATTAGGATGGGGTATCGCCGTGAGAGCGTTAAGCACGATTGTATTGTTGAGTGCGGTCTTCAGCGGATCAGTTTATTCTGAATCAGAGTCTCAGGCAGAATCTCAGGTAGAGTCGATGGGCAAAGAGCCATCCTCTCGCTGTAATGACTACAATCCCCTGCGTACCGCCTTTTTTGGCGATACTCATGTGCATACAAAATATTCTTTGGATGCCAGCACGCAAGATACCCGCACCACACCCGCACAGGCTTACGAGTTTGCTAAAGGTCAATCTATAGGATTACAGCCTTGGTCAGAAGATGGTCGCCCCGCCAGAACCTTACAGCTTGATCGCCCCTTAGATTTTACCGCACTTACGGATCATGCGGAGCTATTTGGCGAAGTGACTATCTGTAATACACCAGAAATGGAGGGCTATGGCTCCTGGCAGTGCAAGCTCTACCGGGTTTGGCCGCAGGCGGCCTTCTTCTACTTTAATGTCACTGCGATGCGAAATGCCCAGCGGCTGGGTTTCTGTGGAGATGATGGTGAGTTGTGTTTGCAGGCGGCTCAAGGTCCATGGCAGGATATTCAGCAGGCGGCGGCTGATGCTAATGATGAATGTAATTTTACCTCCTTTGTGGCTTATGAATGGACAGGCGTTGCGTCCAATGTTGGCAACCTGCACCGCAATGTCATTTTTGCGAATGAGGTGGTGCCTGAACTGCCAACCAGCTTTATTGATGGATCGTCAGAAGGAGAGCTCTGGGACGCGCTGGATGAGCAGTGTATTAAGTCAGATACTGGCTGTGATGCGATTGCGATTCCTCACAACTCCAATCTCAGTGATGGTCAGATGTTCACTAATCTGCGCAAGGACGATACATTAATCTCGGCGGAAGATGCGGAGCAAAGAGCGCGTATAGAAACCCTGGTTGAAGTGATGCAACACAAAGGCGATTCCGAGTGTTACTTCGGCCCGGGTTCGACAGAAGATGAACTGTGTAATTTTGAAAGGCTGCCTTACAGTACCTTTCATGGCAAATTTATGCCTTTTTCGGCCGAGCTCGCCGATTCCAAAGATGGTTTCCTGCGTGAAGTTATGCGTGATGGTTTCCGGGAGCAGAAACGCATTGGTACTAATCCATTTAAGTGGGGCTTTATTGGCAGCACCGATACGCATTTAGGTACGCCGGGGGCCGTGAGTGAAGCAGACTTTCCGGGGCATGGTGGAGCCGGTGGTGGGGGTGTTGGACTGCCTGATGATCTTGAGTTTGGTCCGGGTGGTCTGGCCGTTTTCTATGCAGAAGAAAATACCCGCGAAGCGTTGTTTGCAGCCATGAAGCGCCGGGAGGCATACGGCACCAGTGGTCCCCGTATCGGCTTGCGCTTTTTCGGTGGCTGGGAATTCGAAGAAGGTATGTGTGGCCAGCCTGGCTTGGTGGAGCAAGGCTATTCTCAGGGTGTGCCAATGGGCAGTGATTTACCTGCAGCAACCAGTGAGGCTCCTAAATTTGTCGTGCAGGCCATGCAGGATGCTGGCTCCAAACAGTATCCGGGCACGCCTCTGCAGCGGGTGCAAATTATTAAAGGCTGGGTGGATGAAAATGGTGAGTCCCAAGAAGCTATTTATGAAATAGCGGGCAATCCGAACAATGGCGCATCGGTTGATCTTTCGACCTGTCAAACCAGCGGTGCTGGTTACTCAAACCTTTGTGCTGTGTGGCAAGATCCAGACTTTGATCCAAAGCAAAGTACTTTTTATTATAGTCGTGCTGTTGAGAATCCTGTGTGTCGCTGGAGTCAGCAATTCTGTCTGGCCAATGATGTGAATTGTGATGATCCGGATCGTGTACCAGAAGGATTAGAAGCCTGTTGTTCGGTTGAACATCAGCCGGTTATTCAGGAGCGGGCGTGGAGCTCACCCATCTGGTACGATTCTAAAAAATAAAATAGTGTAAAAACAATTCAGGCGAGAGTTATCCGCTCGCGCTTTTACTTTACTGCGTGTTGATTAATTGAGTAAACCATTGAAAGTATCATTTTTAAAACGACCCTGGGTACACTTCGTTGCCATAGGTCTGGCTCTATTTATTGCCTCTGATACCCTGCAAGAACCAGAGCGTATGGTTGTTAACGCGCCCGATAGCACCCGCATCAATGAACTAAAAACAGAGTGGACTCGAGCCACAGGCCGTGCGCCAACAGAAGAGCAAATTGCACGGCTCGTCGAAAGTGAAATTGATCGTGAAATCCTGTTTCAAGAGGCCGTGCGCCGCGGTTGGCATGAGACTGATTTGATCGTGCGACAGCGTTTGATTCGCAATATGAAGTTTTTAGACCCTGCCACGACAGCGTCCGATGATGAGTTGTTTGAAAACGCCATCGCTTTATCTCTGTACCAATTCGACAAGGTAACCCGTGGCCGCCTAGAGCAGCGCGTTGAGATGATGAGCAATCAGCATGTTTCGCAACAAGATCCCGGCGACGAAATACTTCGTCAGCGCTATGAGCAGGGGCTGGATAATCCCGGTCAGCGTGATCTGTTGTTCAGTTCGCCCAAAATAGCCATGAGTCATATCTTTATCAGTCGCGACACCAATGCTGACCCCGAGGCTAAAGCTCAGGAAGTTTTATTGCAGGCAGAAGGCTTATCTCCACAGGAAGCCGTCAAACTAGGCAACCCGTTTTTACACGGTCATCACTTTAATGCCATTTCCCCAAAACAGTACGCCCGTTATTTTGGCGCAGAATTCAGTCGCCATCTAGAAGAGTTGGCGTCGACACAGCAGCAACAGTGGGTAGGGCCCATCAATGCGACCTACGGTGAATATATTGTCTGGATAGAAAGTTATGAGCCCGCAAAGCAGAAAACCTTTGAGGCAGTAAGAAGTAGATTGCTGATCGGCTGGCGACGAGAAGAGGAAAGGCGATTGTTGATTGAGTTTGTGGCCAAGCTGCGTGAGAAGTATGAGGTGGTGCGATGAGCCAGTCAGTGCGTAGCATTTTATTACTCATTCTTATTTTTATTTCTTCACCAGTATTTGCGCATAAATTAGCGCCGTCACTGTTGTCATTGGTTGAACAAACACCACAACAATTTTCTGTTACTTGGAAAACACCAAAAATTACGGCGGCTAATGCGGATATGAAACCCATCTTGCCCGCGCACTGTGCCTGGCTTGGTCAGCCTCAAACCCGCCCGGAAGGTTCTGGATTCTTGAGCCAGTGGAATATCAAGTGTGATCAAGCAATGGTCGGTAGCGAAATTGCCGTTGAGGGTATGGCCAGCAGTGGCACCGCCACCCTGGTTAAAATTGAGTTTTTGGATGAGCGCCTTATTCAGCAATTACTTACAGCTAACGATCCGAAAGTTATCGTCCCGGAAAAACAAAGCCTGGGGCAGGTGATGCAGCAATACATTAGCCTCGGTGTAGAGCATATTTTATTAGGGCTAGATCACCTGCTGTTTGTGTTGGCGTTGTTAATGCTGATAAGACATGGACGCAAGCTGTTCTGGACTATTACCGCATTTACGCTGGGGCACAGTGTCACCTTGTCGCTGGTGAGTTTGGGGTATATGGATTATCCCGTTGGGCTGGTCGAGTTTGCGATTGCACTGAGTATTTTTGTGATGGCCGTGGAGCTCAGTCGGAAGGATAACGAGTCCCACTGGATCAGTCGGCACAGCTGGGTTGTGGCGGTGTGTTTTGGTTTGCTGCACGGTATGGGTTTTGCCGGTGCATTGCGGGAGGTCGGCTTGCCGCCGGGTGATATTCCACTGGCTTTGTTCAGCTTTAATGTGGGCATTGAGATTGGTCAGATTCTGTTTGTGTTGGCCGTGTTTTTCTTAATTAAGTTACTGCGAGAACGGGTTGGCTCTTGGGGTGAGAAGATTAATTGGTTGGCGGTTTATAGTATCGGTGGATTATCAGCATTTTGGTGTATTGAGCGGAGTATTGGGGCATAGCATTTTTTTCGCCAGCATACCGCTCCTGCGTATCCAAGCGCCCGCGGTATTCGTACATCTCTGCACATCAAAAGGCGACCCCGCCGCACCGGCCCTT
>JAUVQU010000015.1 GCA_030597965.1 Cellvibrionaceae bacterium | reverse complement strand
CATAGATACCATTAACTCCAGAAGCGTTAAGCCTCGCTGAGTTCGCATGGTTGTACTGGATAGACTAATCATCATCCGTCCTGAATTATTTTTATATTCGCGAATTAATTTGTACTTGTATCAACTCGGAGGCTTCACCTTCTTGAGACCCCATATCATCATCGAAGCGTACCGAGATAATAATATTGTTACCGTCCACAACAATTTCACCCGCCCCTTGCGGTAATAATGCAGCCAGATCTGCCTGCCAAGCCACAAGATCCCAAAGCGCCATCTGCGACTCGGAACAACTACTGTGCGTACAATCGAGTGAATAGGCTTTTACATCTGAATAGCTCAATGCGTAATCTGTAAGCGCGCGTCCATTTGCTCGCATACGCTCCATCACACTGTTAGCCAAGTGGGTTGCCTGAGAGTATAAATGGGCCGTGTTGCTCATACGCACGGCCTGATTCTGCAGGCTCGCCATACCTAATAAGCCAACACCTAAAATAAACAAGCCAACCATCATTTCGATCAGCGCAAAGCCAGAGAAGCTCTTGATGTTTTTTTGCTTTGATATTCTGTTCATAGCCATCCGCTTATGAGCAGCTGATGGCAACTGGACTGCCACCGCCGTCGACTGTCAAATAATAAATTCCAGATTGATAACGAGAGGGAACAACAGACCCTGAGCGAAGCAGTAGCAGTCCACGGGCGACATTATTTTCTGGGGAACAGATCTCAAACTCAGGAGTGCCGGTTGACGGCACCTGTAAAACACCCCGACTGGAGAACTGAACATAATCATCGGTCGCGTCCAGATCATCCCTGCCATCCATAGCTTCCTGAACACGTAAAACTTCCTCACCGGAATCCACTGTTCCCGGGGTGCCTCCGGGAACATCAGTAAAGGCTATCCAGCCCTGATTCCAACCGCCCGAAGCAGCGCAACTGGTGCCGGTGGCACTCCGGCAGAGAGAAATAGGCAAACTTTGAGAAATAGCTTCCTGCCTGGCGTAAGCAAGATCTCGGGCAAGGCTTTGCTGAACCGAGTCAATCCGTGATCGTTCAAGAGTATTCAGGAATGAAGGGACTGTCATGGAGGTCAGAATCGCGAATATAGCGATCGTAATCATCAATTCCAATAGAGTAACGCCAGTATTTTTCTTATTCATACTAACGTTATAACAGATCGCAGGCAGGAGCCGTACAAAAAGCCGGATAAGCGGTGCAATCCAGCGACTAAAAGGCCGAAACAATGTATTTATTTTTAACCGTGTGACGTCAATCACACTGTCAGTCAATACCGTAATTCTTTGGGTAAAGAAAAACTGATGCTCTCTTTTCGACCATCCAGCTCAGCGGCCAGATTACCACCGAGGGCCTGTACTTTTTCTACGACACCCTGCACAAGATTTTCAGGAGCTGAAGCGCCCGCCGTCACCCCAATTGTTTTCTTATTATTAAACCAAGCAGGGACAATATCTTCTGCGCCATCTATTAAATAGGCTTCCGTACCACAACGCTCAGACAACTCACGCAAACGATTGGAGTTTGAGCTGTTAGGGGAGCCCACGACCAACACCAAATCGCTTTCAAGTGCCAACTGCTTCACAGCATCCTGGCGATTTTGGGTAGCGTAACAAATATCATCTTTGCGCGGACCTTCAATATTCGGAAATTTCGCACGCAACGCATCAATAACTTTGGCGGTATCATCCATAGACAAGGTGGTCTGCGTAACAAAGGCCAGGGTGTCAGGAATACGGATATTTAACGTCTCAACATCAGCTTCATCTTCGACCAAATAAATAGCCCCACCGTTGGCGTCATCATATTGGCCCATAGTGCCTTCAACTTCCGGGTGCCCTTCGTGACCAATCAAAACACACTCGCGGCCATCACGGGAATAGCGCATCACTTCCATATGCACTTTAGTCACCAGCGGGCAGGTCGCATCAAAGACTTTCAGACCACGCCGGTCGGCTTCACTACGTACCGCCTGAGAGACACCGTGTGCACTAAAAATGACAATCACATCGTCAGGTACTTCGTGTAATTCTTCGACAAACACGGCACCGCGATCACGAAGACTTGCTACAACAAATTTGTTATGGACGACCTCATGACGAACATAGATAGGCGCACCGAATACATCAAGAGCACGATTAACAATATCAATAGCGCGATCGACACCGGCACAAAATCCGCGGGGGTTAGCTAATTTAACGTCCATAATATGTTCTCACGTTGTCGCCAATTTAAGCGGCTACCACCTCTACTATCTTCACTTCAAATGTAATATCACGCCCGGATAACGGGTGATTAAAATCGATATAAACATTTTGATCATCGAATGATTGCACCACTCCTGGCAACTCAGCCTTTTGCGCGTCGGCAAAGGAAACCACTAGACCTTCCGCCAGCTCCATATCTGCACCGAACTGGTCACGGGAAATTTGCTGAACGTTATTGGGATTGGATTGACCAAAGGCATCTTCAGGCTTAATAACAAAGCTCGACTCTTCACCCGCGCGCAACCCAAACACTGCACGTTCAAAACCCGGTAAAAGGTTCCCGTCCCCCACATCAAAAGTGGCCGCCTGAGATCCGAAATTGGAATCAACAACAGAGCCGTCTTCTAACTTTATAGAAAAATACAGCGTTACTTTAGTATTTTCGCCTACAACAACTTCCGACATAAATTACTCTTACTTTGACTCTGCTTTGTGCTGACGAAACCCATCAACCACAATTAAAAAAGCACCGACACAAATGGCACTGTCTGCAATATTAAAGGCGGGCCAATAATGCTGCTCGTAATGAACGACAATAAAATCGACCACATAACCTAGCTGTAATCGATCAATAAGATTGCCCACAGCACCGCCCAACACTAACGCCAGGGCCGCCGACTCCATCGCTTTTGATGAACCCAAGCGGTATATCCAAACCACTAAAACCAAACTGACCACAGAGGCAATGCCGGCAAACAACCATTGCTGCCAACCACCACTATCACTCAAAAAACTGAATGCAGCTCCAGTGTTATGCAACAGGGTAAAATTGAAAAAATCGGTAATTACCCATGGCGTTGCATACTCCAGATTGGCGCTAAACCATGTTTTGCTGAACTGATCTAAAACCAGAACCAGCAGCGCCAGACCATACCATTTAAAAACAGACGTACTATCCACAACACACCCCCGAAGACACCACAACAGCTTCGCACAAGCAGGGATTTTGTTTTGTGGTAAGGCAAAAGCCCACGGAGAGAGGGAGTTTATGCCGGATAAATGACCGATTGAGTAGGCTTTTAACGCAGCCACAGAATAAAATAACCATTGTGCCCTCTAGGCGTAGTGACGGACTTCACCGTCCCCTTCTACATTTTCAACACAGCGACCACACAACTCTTCATGCTCAGGCACGGTACCCACGTCTTCACGCTGGTGCCAGCAACGCACGCATTTCTCGCCGTTTGCCTTCTCAACCAACACCGAAAGCCCTTCAACATCAGTAGTAACAGCGCCCGCAGTAGTATCGGTTGTTATTTGTGCGCCTGAGGTAATTAAAACAAAGCGCAACTCATCTTCCAGAATACTCAAGCGCTCAGCTAAATCCCCATCGCAAACCAAAGTGACTTTGGCTTCCAACGATTTACCAAGCAGATCCTCGTTGCGTTTTTCTTCAATCACTTTGTTCACGGCGTTTTTAACATCGGCCATAAAACTCCAGTAGTCGGTACCCATAACTGTTTGCTCAGGGAGACGCGGCAAGTCATACCACTCCGCCACGAACACAGAACCATTCCGCTCACCCGGAAGTTGAGCCCACAACTCATCGGCTGTGAAACTTAAAATCGGCGCCACCCAACGGGTGAAGGCTTCAATAATGTAATACAGTGCGGTCTGCGCAGAGCGACGCGCCAAGCTGTCAGTCGCTGAGGTGTACTGGCGATCTTTGATGATATCGAGATAGAAACCACCCAAATCTACCACACAGTAGTTATGTAGTTTTTGGTAAATCTGATGAAGGCTATAGGTATCATAAGCCGCAACAATTTCTTCCTGCAGCTGCGCTGCACGCTCTACCGCATAGCGATCAAGCGCCAACATATCTTCTGGCTGGACCATATCTGTAACTGGATCAAATCCGTTCAAATTAGACAGCAAGAAGCGGGCGGTATTGCGAATACGGCGATAAGAATCCGCCGTGCGGCGTAGAATTTCGTCGGACACACGCATTTCACCACTGAAATCAGTCGCTGCCACCCAAAGGCGCAAGACGTCCGCCCCCAAATCATTCATAACCTTTTGTGGGGACATTACGTTACCAATAGACTTGGACATCTTATGGCCGTGCTCATCTACGACAAAACCATGGGTAAGTACTTGCTTATAGGGCGCTACGCCATTCATCGCCATGGATGTTTTCAGGGAAGACTGGAACCAACCACGGTGCTGATCAGAACCCTCTAAATACAAATCCGCCGGAAAGCGTAGGTTGTTACGCTTTTTCAATACGGAAGCATGGGTTACACCTGAATCAAACCATACATCCAAGGTATCGGTAACCTTGCTGTACTGATCCGCTTCGTCACCCAGAAGTTCAGCAGGATCGAGATCAAACCATGCATCTATTCCCTCTTGCTCAACACGCAGGGCAACCTCTTCGATCAAACGAGCAGTCTCCGGGTGTAGCTCTTGAGTTTGCTTATTTACAAACAACGTAATCGGCACACCCCAGGTACGCTGACGGGAAATACACCAGTCGGGGCTTGAGTCCAACATACTGTCGATACGTGCACGCCCCCAGTCTGGAACCCAGTGCACACCCTCAACGGCGGTTTTCACATCATCCAGCAAATTATTCTTGGTCATGCTGACAAACCACTGCGGCGTCGCACGGAAGATCAAGGGTGTTTTAGTACGCCAGCAATGTGGGTAGCTGTGCGTGATTTTGCTCTGGCACAACAACACGCCTTTTTCTGCCAACAAATCCACAACAGGCTGATCGACCTTATAAACATGTTGACCCGCAAAGGTCTCAACATCGTCACGATAGATGCCGCTATCGTCGACGTAATTCAGTGTTTCAATACCGTATTTGGTGCCCACATTGAAGTCATCCACACCGTGATCCGGCGCGGTATGTACGCAACCGGTACCCGCTTCTGTCGTAACGTGATCACCCAAAAGAATGGGCAATTCTTTTGCATAGAATGGATGGGAAACCTTTAGGTGTTCTAACGCCTGCCCCTGACAGCGACCCACAACTGTGAATTCTTCAATGCCCGCTCGCGCCATCACACCTTCGTGCAACGCCTCTGCCAGCAGTAAACGCTCAGCCCCCGCCTGTACCACAACGTAATCCAGTTCAGCGTTGAGACTCACCGCCTGACTTGAAGGCAACGTCCAAGGCGTGGTCGTCCAGATCACAACAGACACCTGACCTTCACCGGACAAATCGGTTATTGCTGCCGCCAGTGCAGACTCATCAACAACGGCGTATTTCACATCGATGGAGAACGAAGTTTTATCTTGGTATTCAACTTCAGCTTCGGCTAATGCCGAACCGCCCACCACACTCCAATACACTGGCTTAAAGCCCTTATGCAGGTGACCATTTTCTGCAATGCGACCCAATGAGCGAATAATATCCGCCTCTACACCGTAATCCATAGTCAGATAAGGATTATCCCACTCACCCAACACGCCAAGGCGCACAAAATCACTCTTCTGACCGGCAACCTGTTTAGCGGCGTATTCACGGCACTTTTTACGGAAGGTTTTATGATCAATTTTAACGCCTGCTTTACCTACTTTCTTTTCAACGTTGTGCTCAATAGGCAGGCCGTGACAATCCCAGCCCGGAACATAAGGCGCATCAAAACCGCTTAGGGTTTTTGATTTCACAATAATGTCTTTCAGAATTTTATTAACCGAGTGGCCAATATGGATAGCACCGTTCGCATAAGGCGGGCCGTCGTGCAAAATAAATTGCTCGCGGCCTGAACGCGCCTCTCGAATTGCTTCATAGAGATTGTCACCCTGCCACTTTTTCAGCATACCCGGCTCACGCTGGGCTAGGTTTGCCTTCATCGCAAATGCAGTTTTCGGAAGATTTAATGTCGCTTTGTAATCAGTCATGGTCAGTAAAATTCAAAAAATAAAAATTGAATTCCGCTCAGAAAATTAATCCTGCTCAGAAAAATAGTTTTTTGCGTCGTCAATATCCTGGTAGATGTATTTTTTTAACAGCTCTACCGAATCAAACTTCTGCTCTTCACGCAGCTTGGTTTTAAATTCAACGGCAATCATTTCGCCGTATATATCGCCTTCAAAATCAAGCAGGTGAACCTCTAAAATCGGCTTGACGATATCGCCAACCGTGGGTCGCACACCGACATTAGCCACCCCATTTACGATGCAGCCATCGGCCAGCTCAACCGATACCGCGAATACCCCCGATAAAGGCGAGCGATAGCGTCGCAATTGCACATTGGCCGTGGGCACACCCAACTGTCGACCTAATTGTTGACCGTAACCAACATGGCCGGTAATCCGATACGGCTTACCCAATAATTCCGCGGCCTGTTCAAAATCACCCAGTTCCAGCAAACCGCGAATCCGCGTACTGCTGACACGCTCACCATCCACTTCAAAGGTATGAGTGTCTGAAACTTCAAAACCCTGTTTCATCCCAGTCGCCTGCAGCAATTGATAATCACCACTGCGATCACAACCAAAGCGGAAATCATCACCAACGACGAGGTATTTCACCCCCAGGCCATCCACCAGCACTCGCTGAATAAACTCTGCGGCAGACAGTGAGCGTAAAGTTCGATTGAACTGCAAGCAACATACGCGATCGATACCGGCCTCAAACAGCGCCAGCGCTTTTTCACGCAGACGCATTAATCTTGCGGGTGCTTGCTCCCCAGAAAAATACTCGTGAGGCTGAGGCTCAAACACCATGGCCACTGAGGGTAGATTCAACTCTTGAGCTTTTTCTGTCACCTGTCGAATAACCGCCTGATGACCAAGATGAACACCGTCGAATGAGCCAATCGTCACCACACTGCCGTGGTGCGACGCGTGCAAATTATGCATACCGCGAATAAAAGTGTGCTCGAAACGGGTCACGATGAGTATTTACACCACAAAAACAAACAGTTAAAGGCGCGCAGTATACCCCAGGAGGGCTCTATTACGCACCCAAAAGGCGGTAAGAATTACTTTTGATTAGCTTATCTCGCCGGTCGAAAATCTCGAGGGCGAATACCGGCTAAAACCAGAATCACAACATAGACCAGGAGACCCGCACCGCAAAGCATAATCACCGATACACAGCGCTCCCACCAACCCAACAAGGAGATATCACCTAACATCGGCAACACCCATAACAGAGAGCCCGCCATCATGACATTAGCAGCCATTAAGCTTAATAAGAAACGCACCCAACCCGGCTTAGCCGTATAAACACCCTCTCGGCGCAGACCACGCAATAACAATCCAGCATTGATAAACGCGGAAGCAGAGGTCGCCAAGGCCAAACCAACATGACCTATCTGCCAATAGCTGTGCAGCGGCACAACAAACACAAGATTCAGCACCATGTTACTGCCCATCGCAATGACACCAATCTTTACCGGTGTTTTCATATCCTGGCGGGCGAAATAGCCAGGAGCCAATACCTTGATCAACATAAAGGCTACCAAACCCAAAGCGTATGCACGAAGGCTTAGACTCGACATTGCCACATCATTGGCAGTGGTTTTTCCATATTGGAATAAAGTCATCAGAATGGGCTCGGCCAAAATAACCAAAGCCACGGCCGCCGGAATAGCAATCAACAGGATCATGCGCAGCGCCCAATCCAGGGTCGCGCTGAATTTTTCCGGACTGGATGACGCATGCTGACGCGACAAGCCCGGTAAAATTACCGTTGCTATCGCAATACCAAACACCCCCAAGGGTAATTCCGCTAAACGGTCAGAGTAATACAACCAGGAAACACTGCCCGTGGGCAGCAGAGAGGCCAACACAGTATCCAATAACAGATTAATTTGGCTTACCGAAACACCAAAAATAGCCGGCGCCATCAGCGCCAAAATACGCTTCACGTCCGAATCATGCCAATCCACCTTAGGCTGCGGCATCAAACCTATGCGCATCAAAAACGGCAACTGGAATAACAACTGCACAACACCCGCCGCCAAGACACCCCAAGCCAAAGCATAAACCGGCTCATCAAAATACGGGGAAACAACCACAGCGGCGGTAATCAGAGAAACATTAAGCAGTACTGGCGTGAAGGCAGGAACCGCAAAACGATCGTAACTATTAAGAATAGCGCCCGCCAACCCCGTCAACGAGATCAACAACAAATACGGAAAGGTAATACGGATCATTTCACTGGCAAGCGTAAACTTATAAACATCACCAACGAATCCAGGCGCAAAAAGCATGGTCAGCAATGGCGCACCCAGTACCGCCAGCAGCGTCACAAATATTAACGTAACACCCAAACAACCCGCCACATGGTCAATAAGATGCTTGACCGCAGCAATTGACCCGCGCGCACGGTATTCCGACAAAACGGGTACAAACGCCTGAGCAAATGCACCCTCGGCAAACAAGCGACGAAGAAAATTAGGGATTTTAAATGCGACAAAAAAGGCGTCCGCCCCGGCCTCAGCACCAATAAAACGCGCCAATACTACATCGCGCGTCAAACCCAACACTCTGGAAAACATCGTCATCATGCCCACAACAAGACTGGAACGTAGCATTCCGGGGGGAGCTGGAGGCTTTTTCGAGGCGTTTTGCGACTGGGAATCAGTGTCTGACAAGCGTCATTTCCTTAGAGCTATACGGGTGATATTTAAGGGAAAACCAAAGCAGTGTACTGAATGCCCCGCTGCAGAGCCAGTCGGCCGCAGAGATCATACTAGGACCCACATCAAATATGGTTAAAAAACGTTGACATTGGCCTATAAATCCGCATAATTCGCCGTCCTTATTTGAGACAGGCTCAGTTTAAGAAAACTGGGCTTAAAGACTAATTTCCGACA
This sequence comes from Cellvibrionaceae bacterium, assembly GCA_030597965.1. Lineage (GTDB taxonomy): Bacteria > Pseudomonadota > Gammaproteobacteria > Pseudomonadales > Cellvibrionaceae > JAUVQU01. The sequence continues at coordinate 12,036 of JAUVQU010000015.1, read as the reverse complement.
GGAGCATTACGGTGGCAAATTCACCTCAAGCTAAAAAACGTGCACGCCAAAACGAAAAGGCACGCAAGCACAACGCCAGCCTGCGCTCCCTAGTGCGCACCAACATCAAGAAAGTTCTCGCCGCGATCGACTCTGGCGACCAGGAAGCGGCCAAAGCTGCCTATCTGGCCGCGGTACCTGTTATCGACCGCATGGCTGACAAGGGCATTCTTCATAAGAATAAAGCCGCTCGTCATAAGAGCCGTCTAAATACACAAGTTAAAGCGCTTTCCGCTTAATTTGTAGGCGCCTTATTTGTAGGTGCAGGGCTAAGTCCTAGGCTTAGCAATCATAAAAAAACCGGCTGATGCCGGTTTTTTTATGATTATATATTTGTGTCCATTCAGCGTATCTTTAACCGCTCAGCTCACACTTAAAGAACCCCCGATAACACCTCTATTAAGCGCTCAGTCTGCTCTCTGGTGCCCAAGGTAATGCGCAACCCCAACTGACCTTGCGCATCGGCTTTTGGTCGCACCAATATCGACGCATCAATTAACGCCTGATTGACCCGCTCCGCCTCAGCAGGAAAAGTCCAGAGGTAATTGGCAGCACTTGGCCAGAAAGTAACGCCACGCTCTTTCAAGAACGACTCAAGCAATGGCTTAGATTGCTGTATTACCTCATCGACATACGACAGCGTCACATCAGGCTGAACCAGCGCCGCCTGCACCGCTGCCACAGCGAACTGATTAACATCGTACGGGCCGCGCACATTCAGCAAGGCCTGAATATTCTCTTCAGCACTCAAGACATACCCCAAGCGTACAGACGGCAAACCCCATGTCTTAGAAAAGGTTCGGGTAATCACTAAATTGGGGAATTCCGCCAGGCGATCAGCAACCGTGACTTTTGAATATTCAAAATAACATTCATCCACCAAGATAACAGCGCCGGGAGCGGCTTTAGCAATACGCACCACATCTTCTGGCGGTAGTAATGTACCGCTTGGGTTATTGGGATTGGATATAACAATTAAACGGGTCTTGGCATTAACAGAAGACAACACTTCATTAAGTGGAAAGCCACCTTCCAGCGTGTACTGAGGTTCAATAATATTAAGGTTTTCGACGCGCGCGCACTGACCATACATCGCAAAACTGGGGCCGGGAATAATAATCTCATCACCCTCGCGACAGGCTGCACGGATCACCACATCAATACCCTGATCTGACCCATTGGTGATCATGACCTGCTCTTCTGGCACCCCGCAGTAATCGGCAATATTTTGCGTAATATCGCCATAGCAGGGATACATTTGCAGGCGACCGCTGTTGATAAAATCAATCAGCGCCTGACGAATAGGCTCTGCGACAGGGATAGTGCGCTCATTAAAATCTAACAACGTGTAGGTGCCAGGGTCTCTCCCTTCTAAGGGGGGCGCGTAAGCCGTCATTGCGGCGATGTGCTGCTTAAAGATACTCACTTGTCCCATACCCTCACTGACAGAGACCTTAATTGATTATCAGGTTATCCCTGTGTATCAACTCGTCATCGCCCCGATAACCCAAAAGCGCTTCAATTTCATCACTGGAGCGCCCAATGATTCGCGACGCCTCTTTATGGCTGTAATTCACCAGGCCACGCGCCAATTCATGACCCTGCTGATCCACACAAGCCACCATATCGCCGCGATTAAAACTCCCCACTGAAGACTTAACACCAACGGGCAGTAAACTGCGACCATGCTGGCGAATCACTCGCGCCGCACCGTCATCTAAAATCAACTTCCCCTTAACCTGTAACTGACCAGACAACCAACGCTTACGCGCTGTCTGCGGCCGCTGCTTCGCCACCATGAGGGTACCAATCTGCTCACCCTTATGAACACGCGCCAATACATTTTTAATGCGTCCACCTGCAATGATCGTATGGGCTCCAGAGCGCGCCGCTAACTTTGCTGCACGCACCTTGGTGATCATGCCTCCGCGACCCAAACTGCCACCATCACCCGCCATCTCCGCAAGAGATTCATCGTCGGCGGCAACCTCTGAGATTAATTTCGCATCCGGGTTAGAGCGCGGATCCGCATCAAACATACCCAACTGATCTGTCAAAATCACCAATAATTCAGCGTCAATTAAGTTCGCCACCAAGGCTGCCAAGCTATCATTGTCACCAAAACGAATTTCGTCAGTCACTACCGTGTCGTTTTCATTGACGACCGCAATAACCCTTAAACTCATTAAAGTTTTCAACGTTGAACGCGCATTAAGGTAGCGCTCACGACTGGATAAATCATCGTGATCCAACAGCACCTGTGCTGTCTGCAGTGAATATTTTTGGAATTCTTGCTCGTAAGTTTGCACCAAGCCAGCTTGACCTACGGCAGCAGCGGCCTGCAAGTCGTGAATAGCGGTTGGCCTCTGCGACCAACCCAGGCGAGTCATCCCCGCCGCAACAGCACCAGAAGAAACCAAAATTATTTCAACATCCTGCTTGCTCAGCTCAGCCATTTGCCTGACCCAATCCGCTATGGCAGACAAATCTAAACCCTTACCATCATCGGTAAGTAGCGCACTGCCTATTTTAACGACCCAACGACGGGTAGCGGGTAAACTGCTGCGTATGGACATAGAACTATTAATTACTATTGTTATTGATTCTTATTTTATTCTCACCGACGACGCTCAATTAAGGCACATACTCAACATCAACATCATAATCGTCTTCATTATAATCATCGTCTTTGTTTTTACGGTTAACACGCGCAATCCGATGACGCTCTCGTAACTCTTCTATACGCTCGCGCGCCTCAGCCTGCATCGCAGACTGTACTTCACGCTCTCTTTCGAGCAACTCGGGATCTGCTTTTTCGGCGTCCCAACACTCTTCGAGGTAATTGAGAATATCGCCACACAACACATCCGTACCCTGCTTGCCGATAGCAGAAATTCTCGCCACAGGCCCCTCCCAACCCAACTGATCAATAACCGCCTGACAACGCTCATCCACTTCATCTTCTGGGAGCATATCGACTTTATTTAACAGCAACCAGCGTTTACGCCCAGCCAACGTTGGCGAGAAAGCGTCCAGCTCATCAATAATCACCTGCGCATTATCCGCCGGAGTAGACCCATCATAGGGGCTCATATCGACAATGTGCAACAATACACGACAGCGAGTTAAATGCTTCAAGAAACGAATACCCAACCCAGCACCTTCGGCGGCACCTTCGATCAAACCGGGAATATCAGCCACGACGAAACTGCGGTGCGACTGCACCTTTACGACACCTAAGTTAGGCACCAATGTGGTAAACGGATAATCCGCCACTTTTGGCTTAGCCGAAGAAACCGCACGAATAAAGGTCGACTTGCCCGCATTAGGTAAACCCAGCAAGCCCACATCCGCCAGCACTTTCAGCTCAAGCTTTAAATTTCTTTCTTCTCCAGGCTGTCCCGGCTTTGTCTGGCGCGGAGCCCGGTTAACACTGGTTTTAAAACGCGCGTTACCAATACCGTGATAACCCGCCTTGGCCACCAGCAATCGCTGGCCTGCCCCAGTTATATCACCTAATTTTTCTTCCGTATCGATATCGATCACTGTCGTACCCACAGGCACTTTCAAAATCAAATCAGCGCCCTTGGCACCCGTACAGTTGCCACCTCGACCGGACTGACCGTTTGCGGCACGGTATTTTGGCTGATAGCGGTAATCGACCAGCGTATTAAGCTCACCGTCACCCTCCAAATAAACACTGCCGCCATCGCCACCATCGCCGCCATCAGGGCCTCCTTTGGCGACAAATTTCTCGCGCCAAAAACTCATGCAGCCATTGCCACCACTACCCGCAAATACCGATACAGGTGCTTCGTCTACAAACTTCATGAGATCTCCAAACAATAATGAGCTTTATTTTTAAAACTCGTAATTCTTGTGCTGAGGAATTATTGCGCGTGAGCAGGCACTACGGGGCCCAGGACTAAAAATACACGGTAAAGGGGAGTTTATATGCATAAACGACCGATTGAGTACATTTTTACCAAACGCAGGCGCAATTAAGCGACAACGTCACGCGGGAAAACAACTAACACGCAAAGTTTAACACCTAGAAAATAAAAAGCCCCATCACTAGGACAGGGCTTTTATGTTGCCCAAATTAAATATTGGGCAGGGCGTCGAGGCTAGGCCTCAAACCAAATTCAATTAAGCAGTAACTGTATTTATGCAGTTACAATGCTTACGAATTGACGGTTTTTTGCGCCTTTAACTTCAAACTTAACTGCACCATCAGCCTTTGCGAACAAAGTATGATCTTTACCGATGCCTACGTTCTCACCAGCATGGAACTTAGTGCCACGCTGACGCACAAGGATGTTACCAGCCAAAACTGTCTGACCACCAAAGCGCTTTACACCAAGACGCTTACTCTCTGAGTCGCGTCCGTTATTAGTACTACCACCAGCTTTCTTGTGAGCCATGAGTCTTTACTCCTCAATTAACCGTTAATACCGGTGATTTTAACTTCAGTAAACCACTGACGATGGCCCTGACGCTTCATAGAGTGCTTACGACGACGGAACTTGATGATTTTCACCTTTTCTCCGCGACCGTGGCTAACTACCTCAGCAGTTACCTTAGCACCTTCAACTACCGGCGCACCGATTTTGATATCGTCGCCATTAACTACCAACAAAACCTGATCGAAATCAATGCTTTCGCCCGTAGCCACTTCAATTTTTTCCAGCTTAAGGCTTTCACCCTCAACTACGCGATGCTGCTTACCACCGCTAACAAATACTGCGTACATACTGTGCTCCAACTTTAGACATTGGACGACACGAAGCAGCAACAGAACTCTCTGAATGCATTTTGTAATAGCTTGCGTCGTATACCTAAAAAATGATCCCATTTAACCAAACCTCACAAATAATTGTCAGGCCGGATAACAGGGACGCGAATTCTACGGGAACTAAAAGCCTACCGCAACCTTTTATACAACAACTTTAAGCACGTACAACTTGACAGCAAACCCCCTTGAACTCTAGGATTCCCGCTATCTTTTCAGTCGCAGAGCCAGCCGCTATTATCACGCTCGTACAACGGCAAGCTGCACCTGAATATTTAAATCATAATAGCCACCAACCTCATCTCCGGGTGAGTAATAACAGAGGCCCAGATGCTGCCATTTCACCAAGCCGTCGCCGACGACTTTGAAAAAGTCAATCAGCTCATTATTGATCAACTCCACTCCAATGTCGGACTGGTCGAAAATATAGGTCACTATTTGGTTGAAGCTGGCGGGAAACGCCTGAGACCACTGCTCGCCCTGCTGACAGCAAACGCCTTAAACTATCCTCAAGATGGAAAGAATCAGCATTTGGATCTTGCCGCTATTATCGAATTTATTCACACGGCCACCCTGCTGCACGATGACGTTGTAGACACCTCCGACATGCGCCGCGGCCGATTAACAGCCAATGCCAAATGGGGCAATGCCCCCAGCGTCCTGGTGGGCGACTTCTTATATTCCCGCGCTTTCCAGATGATGGTCGCAATTCGCGACATGGATATCATGCACATACTTTCCGAAACCACTAACATTATTGCTGAAGGCGAAGTACAACAGCTCGTTAACGCCAAAAACCCAGAAGTATCAGAAGCCACTTACTTCGAGGTAATACGCAAAAAAACCGGCGTATTATTTGAATCGGCCTGTGAGACCGCCGCAGTATTATCAGACGCAACTGAGACTCAACGCACCGCATTAAGAGAGTACGGCTATCATCTAGGCCTCGCCTTTCAGCTGGTTGACGACGCTCTGGATTATGAAGGCGACACTGAAGCACTCGGGAAAAATGTCGGCGATGATCTCGCCGAAGGTAAACCCACACTGCCGCTGATCTACGCCATGCGCGAAGCCTCCGCCGAAGACAGTCAAACTATTGCTCAAGCTATTCGCGATGGAGATGTCGACAAACTTGAAACGGTTGTCGCTATTGTTAAACAATGCGGCGCTCTGCAATACACCGCCGACTGCGCTGCAGATCATGTCAACAAAGCCAAAGAAAAATTAGCTGTACTCGACGACAGCAAATACCGCAAGGCCATGTCACAGCTGGCTGACTTTGCCATTGCCCGGGATCATTGATTTAGTGATCCCCACAGAAAATAGTTAACCCTCATCAATATTTATCCAAAAAAAACCGCGGGATTTCCGCGGTTTTTTTTACTTCAGGCCTTACTTAATAGCCCCAAAACATTAAACACCCATCAAAGATAGCAACTCATCTCTTTTAGCTTCCATCAATGCCTCATCCGCTCGGGACTCAACATTCAGACGAACCACAGGCTCGGTATTTGACTTGCGCAAATTGAATCGCCATTCACCAAAATCCATACTCAAACCATCGGTAAAATCGACCAACTTGGCGGAGCCAGCATAATGAGCCTCTACCCGTTGTAGCGCAGCCGCAGGGTCGTCGATGTGACTATTAATCTCACCACTGCATGGGAATTTCTCAATGCACTCATCCACCAGCTCCGCCAGCGTTTTTCCAGTGCGACACATCAACTCAGTAACCAACAACCAGGGAATCATACCGCTATCGCAGTAGGCAAAATCACGAAAATAATGGTGGGCGCTCATTTCACCACCATAGACTGCATCTTCGAGCCGCATACGCTCTTTAATAAAGGCGTGCCCGGTTTTACTTTGAATCGCTTGACCGCCCATACGCTTCGCTATTGCCTGCGTATTCCATGTCAAGCGAGGATCATGCACCACTTTTCCGCCTTGATCCTTAAGTAAAAACACCTCCGATAGCAGGCCGACCAAATAATAGCCTTCAATAAATCGTCCCGATGCATCAAAGAAAAAACAGCGATCAAAATCTCCATCCCAAGCGATACCCAAATCGGCATTTTGCTCTTTAATGGCAGCAACGGTGGATGGTCGATTTTCCTCCAATAAAGGATTGGGCACACCATTGGGGAAATGACCATCGGGCTGGTGATGCACTTTGATAAACTCAAACGGAAGATGAGGCTCAATAGCATCAACCACCATACCGGCACCACCGTTGCCTGGGTTCGCTACAATTTTCATAGGCTTTAACTGCGAAACATCAACATAGCCCAATAGATGCTCAATATAGGCCGGACGTAAATCAATACGCTCAAACGAGCCTCGCGCTTTAGGCTCACCAAAACTATTAGCCACCACACGATCATGGATATCATTGAGGCCCGTATCCCCACTGATGGGACGCGAACCTTCACGCACTAACTTCATACCATTGTAATCTTTTGGGTTATGACTGGCCGTAACACAAACACCGCCATCAACCCCCTGAGACTCTAAATGAAAAGTAGCGAAATAAACTTCTTCGGTGCCGCACTGCCCAATATGCAGAACATTGACACCCTCATCCAGAATCCCTTCAACTAACGCGTCAGTCAACGCCGGGCTACTCAGTCGAATATCATGCCCCACCACCACTTTACGCGGTGTTAAAAACTGTGCGTAAGCACGACCAATACGGTAAGCAATATCTTCATTCAACTGATCCGGCATACGCCCACGAATATCGTAGGCTTTAAAACAAGCTAATTTTTCCATTGAGCAAGAAAATCCTTATTGCTTCTTAAGCGTTATATATATTATTAAAAACGTAATTGGTGGCATCAACGAAGCCTTCTACACTTCCGCAATCAAAACGCTTACCTTTAAACTTATAGGCCAATACACAACCATTTTTTGCCTGTGTCATTAGCGCATCGGTAATTTGCACTTCACCATTCTTACCCGGCGGCGTATCTTCGATAATATCGAAAATATCAGGAGTCAAAATATAACGCCCAATAATGGCTAAATTACTTGGCGCCTCTTCGGCGGTAGGCTTTTCCACCATATCGGTAATTTGATACAGGCCATCTTTAATTTTCTCGCCCGCAATCACCCCAAACTTATGAAGCTGATCCTCTGGAACCTCCTGAATAGCCACAATGGAACAACGAAACTGCTTATACAGCTTCACCATCTGCGCCATCACACCTTCACCATCAGCAATACACAAGTCATCCGACAACACCACACCGAAAGGCTCATCTCCGATTAAACGCCTGCCATTTAAAATGGCGTCCCCTAAACCACGCATTTCAACCTGACGTGTAAACGAAAAACTGGCTTCACCCATAACCTCACGAATACCGGTAAGGTATTCCTCTTTGCTGGTGCCAGAGATTTGATCTTCCAGCTCATACATCACATCAAAGTGATCGGCAATCGCACGTTTACCTCGTCCCGTCACCATACCTATGTCGTTTAACCCAGCCTCAATAGCCTCTTCAACGCCATATTGCACTAATGGCTTATTCACCACTGGCAGCATTTCTTTAGGCATTGCCTTAGTTGCAGGTAAAAAACGCGTGCCATAACCGGCCACAGGGAAAAGGCATTTCTTTATCATTTTAAAAATCCTTGGATATACATTCAGCCCCATCCATTAAGGGGCTTGATTGAGGGTCTTGAAAGACAACAAAACTAAAAACAAGGAATATAGACTACACTAAATACAGCTTAAATTGACCACACACACAACCAAATCAAATAATTTTCCACCACTCTATTGATTCTTAATGACAACCACACAAACGATGCCATAATCGTAAAGTGACCAACGAGTCTGGACATGCTTACTACAACCGGTAAAATGGTGCTTTGCGACCTAAACCGCCCCAACCTTTAACTGAGCAACCCTTGCTATGAATTCTTTTGTCCCTAAAAATTCCTACGATTCTGAAGAGCTAGTTGATTGTGGCCATGGCCGTCTTTTCGGTGAAGGCAACGCCAAGCTTCCTATCGACAATATGCTGATGCTTGATCGCGTCACAAAAGTCACAACCGATGGCGGCGAATTTGGTAAAGGCGAACTGATCGCAGAACTCGATATCAATCCGGACCTGTGGTTTTTCCAATGTCACTTTCCAGGCGACCCAGTGATGCCAGGTTGCCTGGGCTTAGACGCCATGTGGCAGCTGATTGGCTTCTTTCTCGCGTGGAAGGGCAACCAAGGAAAAGGCCGTGCATTGGGCTGTGGTGAGGTAAAATTTACCGGGCAGATTCTACCTACCGCGAAAAAGGTAACTTACCACATACAAATGAAACGTTTGATTGAACGTAAACTGGTGATGGGCATTGCCGATGCTACCGTCAGTGTTGACGGCAAAGTCATCTACACAGCTACCGACTTAAAAGTTGGGTTATTCCAAAACACTGATTCGTTCTAAAGTACCGGACTGCTATAAAAAGCAGCTAAACTCAATTTATCAGGCAACTCGTAGTCACTAAAAGTAACTACGAGTTGCCTCAACGAACAACCAAATTAACTAATTAAGAGGTCGCTTATGAGACGCGTTGTAGTAACTGGCATGGGTATTGTCTCGTGTATTGGCAACGATAAAGCCACCGTTCTAGAGGCTCTTCGTGAAGGGCGCTCTGGTATTTCCTTCCAGGAAGATTATAAAGAAATGGGGTTCCGCAGCCACGTTGCGGGTGCCGTTGACATCAACCTAAAAGAACACATCGATCGTAAGGTATTGCGCTTTATGGGCGATGCCGCTGGCTATGCCTATGTCGCCACCCAACAAGCCATTACTGATTCAGGCCTGAGCGAAGATCAAGTATCCAACGAGCGCACGGGCATTATTATGGGCTCTGGTGGAGCCGCTGCATCCAACCTTATTGAAGCCGCGGATATTCTGCGCGAAAAAGGCTTAAGGCGTGTTGGGCCTTACCGTGTAACCCAAACCATGAGCAGTACAACCTCTGCTTGTTTGGCGACTCCTTTCAAAATCAAGGGTGTTAACTACACCATCTCGTCTGCCTGCGCCACCAGCGCCCACTGCATTGGTAACGCGATGGACTTGATTCAGCTAGACAAGCAGGACGTAGTGTTGGCTGGCGGCGGCGAAGAACTGCACTGGTCATTAACGTCCCTTTTTGATGCCATGGGCGCCCTATCAACCAAGTACAATGACAACCCAGAACAAGCGTCACGCGCCTACGACGCCGACCGTGATGGATTTGTTATTGCGGGCGGCGGCGGCTGTTTAGTTATTGAAGAATACGAGCACGCCAAAGCACGCGGCGCTAAAATTTATGCCGAACTAACCGGTTACGGCGCCACTTCCGACGGCTACGACATGGTTGCTCCATCGGGCGAAGGCGCAGCACGCTGTATGCGCAACGCACTAAAGCAGGCCGGCGACGCCAACGAACTGGACTACATCAACTCCCATGGCACCAGCACACCGGTTGGCGATATGGCCGAGCTTAATGCAGTAAGGGAAGTCTTTGGCGACAACACGCCTGCCATCAGCTCAACCAAGTCTTTAACCGGTCATTCTCTGGGCGCTACCGGCGTACAGGAAGCCATCTACAGCCTGCTGATGATGGAAAATAATTTCATCTGCGCATCTGCCAATGTTGAAAACCTGGACGAGAAAGCCCAGGGCATGAAAATTATTACTGAACGTCAGGACAACGTAAAGCTGAACCGGATCATGTCTAATAGCTTCGGGTTTGGTGGCACCAACGCCAGCTTAGTGTTTGATACTTTAAAAGACTAATGCCGGCTTTTTGACCTGAAAATAAAAAGGCGACCTAATGGTCGCCTTTTTATTTTCAGTACCTTATTGTCCCCACTAACCAGCATCTACATCTTGCTGACGGGCCAACCAAATACGAATTAACCCTGCCAAGCCCTGACGCCAACTGACCGCCTGAACCCCAAAATCATCACGACTCCGGCGTACAGTCAACACAGAACTGTCCGGCTCAGGAGACCCCATAAATGCTAATTCAGCATCCTCAGCGATTGGCGCAGTAACCGCCCATTCACGGCGTAAACTATCTTCACGTTCGAGCACCGCAACCACAGCCTCGGTAAACTCTGCCACTGTACAAGGATCAGATGAGGCGCAGTGATACACACCCCAATTTTCCGCGCCACAGAGGATTTGATTCACCATAGCCACCACGATACGCCCTACCACAGTGGAAGATATTGGTGCACCACGACGCTGGTGTCCCACTTCAAAGGTAGCCCCGGGGGTACTCAAGCTGGATAGTACTTTCGACAAATAAGAGTCGGGATGAATATCAATTAACCAGCCAATCCGCAAACAGATATAGCGCTCAAGGCGCTGCTCAAAGGCTCGCTCAGCCTCCCAAAAAGCAAAACCCGCCGAGCCTAATGGCGAAGGCTGGTCCAACTCATCGTAAGCCGTTTTATTCTCTCCACCAAAAACACGATAACTTGACAGGTGGAGCACAGGACACTGAAGAACAACACAGGCCTCAGCCAAGTGCTTAGCCATAGTCACCAAGCGCTCACGATCACTGCCGCTAGGCACATCACTCCAACCGAAGGTATTGATGACCAAATCAATACGATGATCGCGACAATAATCAACTAAGGCTGCCGTATTGGTGTAGTCCAATACGGCTTTTTCAGGCATAAGCACACCATAATTGGCGTGCTCAAAGGCGAGTGATATAGCAGTACCAATTGGATTGTATGCATCGGTAATGAGCAGTTTTTTAGCCACCGATAATCCTCACAGGGTTAAAGCTGCTTTCTTAGAAGGGTATATCGTCATCAAAGTTATCAAAACCAGGGGCAGCCTGCGGTGCTGCTGGTGCCTGCTGTGCTGCTGGCGCCTGTTGTGGCCGAGCCGGAGCCATACCTTGAGGAGCCATAGCCTGGGGAGCCGCGCCCTGTGGGGTCATCGGCTGCGCCACAGGAGCCGCATAAGGCTGGCCACCCGTATCACCTCGGCTGTCCAGCATCTGCATTTCGCTCGCTACAATTTCCGTTGTATAACGATCCTGTCCATCTTGGCCCTGCCACTTACGGGTACGCAAGGAACCTTCAATATAGACCTTGCTGCCTTTCTTCAAATACTGGCCGGCAATCTCGGCCAACTTATTAAAGAAAACCACTCGGTGCCATTCGGTACGCTCCTGCGGCTGCCCGGTTTGCTTATCTT
>JAUVQU010000094.1 GCA_030597965.1 Cellvibrionaceae bacterium | reverse complement strand
GTATTCAGGCCAGCGTCTGGTTCTGTTACACCAAAACACACCTGATCTTTACCGCTCACCAAATCGGGAATCCAACGAGCTTTTTGTTCATCGCTACCAAACACAATGACCGGATGCGGGCCAAACATATTAATGTGAATGGAGGATGCCGCCGCCATGCCACCACCAGAATTAGCCACTGTGTGCATCATCATCATGGCATCGCTGACACCCAGACCAGAACCGCCGTATTCTTCTGGCATGGTCATACCCAACCAACCGCCTGCGGCCATGGCATTGCGAAATTCAAAGGGGAATTTTCCGTCTTTATCACGAGCGCGCCAGTATTCATCGTCAAACTGGCTGCAAACGGCTCTTACGCCTTCACGGATTTCTGCCTTTTCTTCTTCAAAATTAAAACTCATTACTAACCCCAAATATTATTCTCAAACACGCAGATCCCGACCTGCAAACAAAGTTATTTATCCACTTCCGCCTGAAAATTATTTATCCGCTTCCGCCTGAAAGGCGAGCAAATTATTTTTAATAGAGTTCAAAACATTCAGTGCTTCATCAAAACGCCTTTCATCAATTCCCTGCATGGCGATATCGTTCACTTTTCTAATGGACGCTTGTACATCCTTTACCTGGCTCCGTCCTGGATCTCTTAACCAAATACGCTTGGCTCGCCTGTCCTCTTGGTCCGGGCGACGTTCCAACCAATGTTTGGTCTCCATACGGTCCACAATACCGCCCAAAGTCACGGCTCTAATTCCCAGCATGCGTGCCAACTCGCCTTGCGTTGAACCTTCCTGCTGACTGACCGTTAATAACACCAACGCTTGCGTGGCGGTAATGTCGGTATCGCTTAGGAACTGGTTATGGCAAAACACACGCAACCGTGCGATATCCATAAAAATCGAATTATCTTCTGTCAAAATCGTGCCTTTAGACATGATTAAACCCTTGTTAAACTTTTAATTTACGCCAGCAAAAACTCACCGTTATTCACCGCTATTTCACCTGTCTCAACCACGCGGGCGCGGAATGTAATTACCTTTCCATTGCGCCAGGTCTCTGTGCGAATGGTCTGCCCCGGCATCACAGGTTTAGAGAAACGAGCCCTCACCGACTTAAACTGAGATACATCGTAATCACAGTAATGTCGCAATATGTTTTGAGTCGCAATACCTAAACTACAAAGCCCGTGAAGAATTGGGCGATCAAACCCAACTCCTTTAGCAATCTCAGGATCAGCATGGAGAGGATTCCAATCCCCAGAGAGCCTGTAAATTAACGCCTGACGCGCTAAGGTGGCTTCATCAACAAACCATTCAGGTTCTGTTGCTGGAATGGTATGGGGCTGAGGCGCCTCTCTAACAGGGCCGCCAAAACCACCATCGGCACGACAAAAAGATCCCGATGTGCAAGTTGCCAACAACTCACCCGTTGCTTTATCAAAGACTTCTCTTACGTTGATAACAAGTGCACCGCGGCCTTCACCTTTATCGATCACGTCCTTAATTCGGAACTTACCAATGACGGTCGCCGTTTTTGGTAGCGGCCTGTGTACTTCAATAATTTGCTCGCCCTGCACCAATGCTTTCCAGTTAATACCCAAACCCGGTTCTTTTACCCAGAATCCAGGTGTAGCAAGACACACAGCCAGAGTTGGCATCACCTTAAAATCAGGCGAATTTTCGTAGAGAAAATCCAACTGTTGGGTATCCACAGGGTCGGCACCCATGCCAATACCCAACGCATAGAGCATCGCGTCCTTCTCGGTATAAGTGTGCTCTACCTCGGGAAATTCCCAGTTAATGAGATTGTCGTAATCGATCGCCATTTAATTTTTCTCGGTATTGCCACTTTCTAAAAATTATTCTGTAGGAGCCAGGTGATATTTATCTACACCACATCCCAACAGAACACATCTCGCGAGCGTTCTATCGGTGTGAAATTAGACTCCAACGCCGGCAACGCATGATCCAAAACGGTCTCCGGTGTCCAACCTTCTGAGCGATGCATACTGCGCAGCGGGCGTGGCTGGGACATGATGAAGATTTCATTGCCGCGTACCGCAAAAATCTGACCGCTGACATCACAAGAATCCGCACCCAACGCGATCACTAATGGCGCAATCTTGGCTGGGTCCATTTTTCTAATACTATCCAGATGAGCACTATTATCAGTAGCACCTTGATCAGGTATAGATTCCGTCATACGACTTAAAGCAAAAGGCGCCAAACAGTTTGAACGTACATTAGAGCGCTGCATATCAATGGAAATAGAACGGGACATAGCGGCAATACCGAGCTTTGCGGCCATATAGTTCGCCTGACCCAAGTTACCAATCAGGCCTGAGGTAGAGGTCATATGTAAGAAACAACCAGACTCCTGTTCACGGAAAATCTTGGCTGCCGCATTGCTGACATTGAATGATCCATTGAGATGAACATCTAACACGGAGTCCCACTCTTCATGGGACATTTTGTGGAACATACGATCACGTACAATACCGGCGTTATTCACGACATAGTGCAGGCCACCGAGCTCATCCACGCACTGGTCGATCATTTCGGCAACCGCTTTACGGTCTGTCACACTGGCACCTGAGGCGCTCGCCACACCACCCGCCGCACGAATTTCTGCGGCGGCTGATTCAGCTACTCCCACATCAACACCGTCGCCGCCTAGCTCACTACCTAGGTCATTAATCATGACTTTAGCGCCATGCTGGGCAGCCAATGCGGCGATGTCTTTACCGACACCGCGACCACCGCCAGTAACCAGCATAACTTTGCCTTCCAGAGTATTACTCATTATTTCAAGGCCTCATCAAAAACAATGACACCACGGGCATTGGCATTGGCTTTTAAATCATCAAATGCGTCTACAACCTGATCAATGCTGTAACGCTGGGTCACCATGTCGTCAAGATTGAGTTTGCCCACCTGGTACAAGTCGAGCAGCATTGGGAAGTCACGGGGAGGATTACCACTGCCGTACATAGAACCTTTAATTGTGCGCCCACTGAGCGGCAAGCTGTAGGCGTTAATCTCAAGATTTGTACCCGGCTTGCCGAGACCCACGGCAGTAAACACACCCCCTTCACGAGTAGCGTTATAGGCCTGTCCCATCACTACAGAATTACCAATAGCCTCAAAACCATAATCCGCACCGACGCCTTTGGTCATTTTGCGAATTTCTTTAACAATATTTTTGCCTTCCGGATTAATAACATCCGTAGCACCAAACTTTTCAGCCAGCTCCAATTTATTCTCGGCGAGATCCACACCGATAATTTTTGAGGCTCCGGCAATTTTTGCGCCTTGAATAATGGATAAACCCACACCGCCACAACCAAACACTACAACAGTGCTGCCGGGCTTAACCTCTGCGGTATTAATGGCCGCGCCAACGCCTGTCATAATCGCACAACCTACTAAGGCAGCTCTATCCAGAGGCACAGCTTTATCGACTTTCACCACACTGGCGACAGGAGCCACAATGTATTCAGCCATAGCGCCAAGTTGAACCAGAGTGAAAATATCCTCATCGCCTTTATGGATTCGAATGGTGCCATCCAGCATAGTCCCGGGCGCTGAACGACCGACACGACAAAGATTCGGCTGTTGATGCTCACAGACATAACAAGTGCCACAGAAAGGCACGAAAGATAAAGCAACATGATCGCCCGGTTCCAAGTGTGTCACACCCTCACCGACCGACTCCACAACACCTGCACCTTCATGCCCCAGAACCAACGGGTAGATGACAGCAAGGTTGGCATTAATGGCGGACAGGTCTGAACCACAGACACCGGTAGCTGCCATTTTGACGCGAACTTCACCGGCCTTTGGCGGATCAACCGTGACTTCTTCCACACCGTATTCACCAACGCCACGAAGGATAACTGCTTTACTTTTTAGAACAGACACTTTCTACTCCTGAGGGTATTTCTCAACCAAAATTATTGTTATGTGCTGGTGCTCTGCTATATAAAAATCATGACAAAGCATCTAATTAGTTAGCATGCTAATATATATCAAGCTTTCTATATGTGGAAGCCAAACTTATTGTGTTTATTTATATAGATTGAAGATGCCGACAGCAATAATTCGCCGGCAGGCAGGCTCCTACGGATGAGGCAACATTGACTGTAGGAGCTTGCCTGCAAGCGAAGATGAGCCATGATCACCCACGGGATTAAACACCGACCCACCAAAGGAACACCCAATGCCAGGCTCGCCCCCAAAAGAGTTATCCCTAGATAACCTACATTTTTCTGACTTTATCCAAGCCGGTGATACCGTGGCCTGGGGGCAAGCCTGTGCCGAGCCACTCAGTCTTACCCAACGATTTCTCGAGCAGCAAAATGATCTTGGGCAATGCAAGATATTTGCTGGACTATCCTTTTCTAACATCCTGAGGGAAACCCGAGCGGATCGAATCTCCATATGCAGTTACGGGGCACTGGGCACCAATGCAGAAATAGGCAATTTTATTGATATTCTGCCCTGCAATTACTCGGCAATACCCCAGCACATAGCGAATGGCCGGCTTAACATTGATGTCGTACTGGTGCAGGTCAGCCCAAAGGGGGCACAGGGCTACAGCCTGGGACTTTCTAACGATTACCTGAAAACGGCCATGCAACATGCCCGAGTAGTGATTGCCGAGGTCAATGAGAGAATACCTTACACCACCATGGACGAACCGCTTGATGAAAGCCTTATTGACTATATCGTCCCGGTTTCTCTTCAACCCTTATACCCCCAAAAATCCACCCCGGGCGAAATAGAGCTAACGATTGCCCAAAATCTCTGTGCTTACATTGAAGACGGAGCTGTATTGCAATATGGCGTTGGCAATTTGCCCTCTGCTATCCTCGGCTCATTGTCTGGGCACAAAGATCTCGGCATCTATTCTGGCATGATCACTGATGACATCATGCCGCTGATTGAATCGGGAGCCATCACCAATGCAACCAACCGAATAAAGTCCGGGGTTAGTATTGGCGGTACCGTAATAGGCAACCAGGCTTTCTCGGATTTTCTGCACAACAATCCGAGCATAGAGTTACATCCAAGCACTAAAACCCACGATGCAAATCTACTCTCAAAACTGGACAGGCTAGTCGCCATCAATTCGGCGATCGAAGTTGACCTCTATGGTCAGGTGAATGCAGAAATGCTTGGTAAGCGCTATATAGGGGCTGTAGGTGGTCAAGTCGACTACATGCATGCTGCCTCTACACAAGCCAATGGCTTATCCGTCATTGCTATGCCATCGGTAACCGGCAACGGTAAGCACAGCCGCATCGTTAAACAGTTGAACAGCCCTCTGCTCACCACCTGTAAATCCGATGTGGATTTAATTGTTACCGAGCACGGTGTTGCCGACCTGCGAGGCAAAACATTCAATCAGCGTGCAGCGGCTATTCGGGCTATCGCAGCGCCTGAATTCCAGAGAGACTTAGTCACGAATTAACAAGTCCTGCGCTACCGAAAGCGACCTACTGAGAGCGATCTACTGAGGGTATAACCTGAGTACAGTTTTCCCTCTCCTAAAGAAGTTATATCCCCTAATGCCAGTAATAACAGTCCCCCAGTCTCAAGCTCTGCGCGAATTCCAGAAGCTCACCCAGAAACTCAATCGCGGCAACCTCAGCAAGGTAGAAATCACAAAAAACGGTGAGGTCATCGCCGAACTGATAGCGCCCGGCTTTACTTCAGCGCCAGAAACCAAAAAATCAAAAGTATTTGAGGAAACTTGTCTGATGGAGTTGGAAGACCTGAAAAAGCTACTGACGACGGCAGCAAGCTAAATTAAAGCTTTTGGCTAATAAGAAAATCTAAGCTACCTTTGATAAAAAGAAGGAGTTTATGAATACCAACCAGCGTTATCATTCCTTAGACAGCCTGCGTGCCATCATGATGATGCTGGGCATCGTTTTACATGCCTGTGTCAGCTACGTACACTTTCCAACAGCACAGGCTGGCTACTTCTATAACGACCCTCAAAGCTCCCAGCTATTGGGGATAACCGTTCTGGTTATTCACTATTTCAGAATGCCCGTCTTTTTTACACTAACGGGCTTCTTCGGGGCCTTACTTTTTTATCGACGCAGCCCAGAAGCCTATTACCAAAACCGCATTCAGCGCATTCTTTACCCCTTTATTGTATTTTGGGTATTACTGACAGGTTTTAAATGGCTTTCTATCCTCTTGAGCACGCACTACCTGGAGTACGGCCGCTTCGGCATTGATTTCTCGACACTAAACAATTATGAAGTTGAATTCGTTTTGGAATTTCAGACAATGCACCTGTGGTTCCTCTACTATCTACTCTTTTATATCTTCATATCCTGGGGAATCCATAAGACCTTGGGCGTTGATTCCTCATTAAACAAAAGGCTAATACGCCTTGGTAACTATTTGTTTTCCAAGATATTTCGAATTTTCTGGATTGTCATCCCTCTGTGCTTTTTTGCTTATATGGATGGCGCAGGGAACGGCATTGCCAACAACAGCTTTTCATTTATTCCTGATCCATTAAGTCTTGCTTACTACGGGATTTTTTTTGCCGCTGGTTGGTACATGTATGATCACAGAGACACGTTGATTCCAGCCTACAAAAAAAGTGCCTGGTGGTTTATGGCGGCGGCGGCTGTCGGTGTTTTTATTATTCTTATTTTGCTTGGATTCAAACGCTCCGACTCCACGGACATACAATTAATTAGCAAGCTGCTGATGCCACCCGTCGCAAACATTACTACCGTGTGTTTTGTTATGGCTTTTATTGGCGTTTTTGAAAGACTCTTTGCACAATATTCTTCGGTAATGCGCTACATCACAGACTCCTCCTACTGGGTATATTTATTTCATATGCAGTTGGTCGTGATATTTGCCGTTATGCTTCGAGATGTAGATATCAACGCGATGGCAAAAGTCTCTATCGTCATGGCAGAAGTGACTGCCGCTTGCTTTATCAGCTACCAATTGTTTGTAAGGAAAACCTTTATTGGGGAATTTTTGAGCGGAAAAAAGTTCTAATACTGCTTAACACTAGCACGATAATTTTAAGGAGGAATGTTGATTAAAAAATCTATTTTTATTCCACTGCTAGCCACCTCAATTATTGGCCTCTTTATCTATGTTGGCTGTGTGCAATTTCCCTCCTTTGCCAGTTACTGGCTAAAAACCACTCTATTGAATAATAGTTTCGAAAACGTCAGCATCGATATTCAAAAAATACAAACAGACCGCGCCCTCATCAACAACATTGGTTTTGAATACTCTTACGGCGATGTTCAGTTTTTTATAACAGCCAAAGACATCAACCTTGATTGGGATTGGAAAACACTTAAACAGAAAAAAATACATTCAGTAAAAATAGAATCACTTAAAGTAACCGTAACAAACCACACAAAACAGCCGAGCGAAAGTACGACTCTTTCAGATGTTTCTACAGCACTCAATCTTCTAAAATTTAATCTGCCTGAACTTCTTCCTCTGAATCAAATAAACATCAAAAACATTCGATTAATTCAAACCTCTGTTCCAGAGTTTAATCTCTACGGCTCACTGAAACTGCTCAGCGATAACAAGCGTATCGAGGCCATAGCGAAAGTAGTATTGGACAACAAACCTCTGAAAATAAAATTCAATTCCAACACGACTAGTCATCATAAACTCGCCATCAATGACCAAAACTCGAACCCTCTACTCACCTGTGAAATAGACCATCATCCTGAGCAGGCTGACTTGCTATGTAATCTCTCCCCTGAACTCGTTGATTTATGGAGGCCAGAACTGACAAAACAACTGGCTTGGTCAACACTCGACATCAAAGGCGAGCTGCATTCAATTCACAACATCGAAAAGACTAATGCATTACCTGGCATCCTGCTTATTGATGCCTCTGAACTCCAATGGAATGAGATCAACACTCAGGCTATAAACCTGTCTTTTCCGTTTAGGCTCCATCAAAACCAACTTCAATTAGCTATCGAAACAACCCAGCAAGCCAACTTAGAAATTAATCAGATAAGCACTCCAGAGCAGACGGTCGAACGATTCATACTGACATCCCAGTTTAAAGGCAACCTCAATCCAGATGAGATCGGCATTGCCTTCCCTAAACTCAACATGACAGCAGAGAAAATTAAAATATCCAATCTTGGCGATACTGGACCTGCCACCATAGGCTCCATAACCGCCAAGGTATCCGGCCATACCCAGTCGCTCTCACCCTTTACTCTGGAATTAGATAAAGAAGGCCGTGTTACTTTACAGAATTTACACACCCCAGAGGCTCAAGCCAAACACATCAGCATTAAGCTACTAGACAGCCTCAATCTATTTAAAAAAGAAGATCAAAACCGAAGCACATCGGTCGACCCAACCTCACTACAGGTGTTCACTGAGGGACTAATATTTAACGATTTATCATTGGATATTTCACCTGTTCGCTTTGAGCTTAAAGGCCTGAAAATAAACAGTGCGATCACCGCCGCAGGAACATTAACAGCCAATAAATTAACCACTCAAGTCAATGGCCAGGCGCTGGATCTAACTGAAATAACACAAGACTTTAAACTAAACTCTGACACACTAAGCATTCAGGGAAGCCTCTACGAAGCCATCCGCAGCATAGGTTTATCCACTAACGTTAATTATGATCTTGGCCACAAACAAGCCAAAATTTTAATAGCAACCGACACCG